>JBEDDU010000189.1:0-7243 GCA_041176065.1 Verrucomicrobiota bacterium
CCCGACGACGACCGCGCCATCCGCGGAAACAGCGTAGACGTAGGAATAAGTCCCGCCGCGGGTGCCGAGGTCGGACATGACTCCACCGGTCCAGCGGAAGGCGCGGCCTTGGTTGCTGACGTTGCTAGAGTTGCCGACGACGACGTAGCCATTGGCGGAAACGGATCGGACGGAGGAATAACTCCCGCCGAGGGTGCCGAGGTCGGACATGACTCCGCTGGTCCAGCGGAAGGCGCGGCCTTGGTTGCTGATGTCATTAGAGTCGCCGACGACGACGGAGCCATCCGCGGAAGTGGCCAGGGCGTAGGAATAATTCCCGCCGAGGGTGCCGAGGTCGGACATGACTCCACCGGTCCAGCGGAAGGCGCGGCCTTCCCCGCTTAGGTTGTTGGCCTGTCCGACGACGACGGAGCCATCGGCTGAAACGGATCGCGCGTAGGAATAATTCCCGCCGAAGGTTCCGAGTTCGGTCATGGACTGCGCGGTGCAGCATGCGGCGGCGAGAAGGAAGGCCGTGGTGACGTATTTCATCCAAGGGCGATGACGCCGATCGATGATTACACAAACCAATAAGCCTCAATCGCCTTATAACATCTCCTTTTGTATTAAAAAGAACACGACGCTATCGGCATAGGAAGAGTCGTAATGGGTCGCGCGAGCCGAGAGGAAGGCTGTTTCGGCCCTGTATCGAGGTTGGGAAATAAAAAGCCGCCCGGGTGGGCGGCTTAGGGAGGACAGCACGTGGTGCTGTCCCTACCTGAAAATTACCGGTAGACGCCGAAGCGGAAGACGAGTTTCTGCGCGTAGGCTTCGCCGGGGCGCAGGATGCCGCTCGGGTAGCCCAGACGATGGAAGTCCGGCTGGTTCGGCGAGTCGGGGAAGAGGCCGGGCTCGAGGCAGAAGCCTTGGCGGAAGGCGAAGGGCTTGGCCCAGCGGCCTTGGACGGTGCCGGCGAGGAAGTTGCCGGTGTAGAACTGCAGGCCTGGGGCGTCGGTGAGGACTTCGAGCGTGCGGCCGCTGGTGGGCTCGCTCACGAAGGCGGCCGACTTGAGCGATTTGTCCGGTCCGAGCACGTAGCAGTGATCGTAGCCGCGGGCGCGGCGGAGCTGGTCGTGCGGGGCGCCGATGCGTTCGCCGATGGCGTGCGGGCGACGGAAGTCGAACGGCGTGCCGCCCACGTCCATGAGCTCGCCCGTCGGGATGAGCGCGGGGCTGACCGGTACGAGCTGGTCGGCGCGGAGCGTCACCTGGTGGTCGAGGATGCTGCCTTGGCCGGCGAGGTTGAAGAACACGTGGTTCGTCAGGTTGCACGCCGTCGGGGTGTCGGTGGTCGCCGCGAAGTCGATCGTGAGCTCGTCGGAGGCGTCGGCCAGGGTGTAGGTGACCGTCACGCTCAGCGTGCCGGGATAGCCTTCTTCGCCGGCAGGGCTCACGTAGGTGAAGCGGACCGAGGAAGCGGACTCCGTGCGCACCGCCTCGGAGGACCAGACGCGCTTGTCGAGGCCGCGCAGGCCGCCGTGGAGGTGGTTGCCGTTGTTGTTCTGGGCGAGGGCGACGGTCTGTCCGTCGATGGTCAGCTTGCCGTCCGCGAGGCGGTTGGCGTAGCGGCCGACGGTGCTGCCGAGGAAGGGGTTGCCGGCGACGTAGTCTTCGAGCGAGCGCAGGCCGAGGGTCACTTCGCCGAGGCGGCCGTGGATGTCGGGGACGCGGATCAAGGTCAGGGTCGCGCCGTATTCGCAGACCGAGACCTCCATGCCACGGGCGTTGGTGAGCGTGTGGAGCTGGACGGGACGGCCTTCGACCACGCCGAACTGGCGACGGAGGGCGAGGCCCGCGCGACGGGAGGGGCGCAGGGCGAGGAAGGCGGCGATCAGCAGGGTGCCGTAGGTCAGCGCTTCAGGGGAAAGCATGGGGAGAAGTTGGTAGGAGGGAGGCGGGTCGGCAAATCAAAGTAGGGAGGGTTGGCTGCATTGAGGTCTGAGTGGAGGACCGCGTAGAGGGCTGAATAGAGGACTGAATTGATGAGCCGATTGCTGAATCGAGGACAGAATGGAAAAGACAGTCGGTTGACCAGTTGGCCGGTTGACAAGGGAGGCACGCAGGGAGGACTGAGTAGAGGTCTGCGTTGAGGACTGAATGGAGGGCTGAATGGATAAGTCCCGCCACCTGCCACCCGAGGATGCCACCCGCCACCTGAGGATGTCCGCAGCCAGTCGTCCGGTTTCCGGTCTCCCTTTGAGTTCTTGGAATCTCCAACCGCTAGCCGCCGTCTCCGTTTTGATTACCAACAAAAAGACCGCCCGGGTGGGCGGTCTGATCGGACGGTGAGGGGAATGGTTATTTCTTCTTCTCTTCCTTCGGCGTGGCGACCGCGACGCTGTTGGCGTTGAGCGCGGTCCAGTCGGCGGCGATGCGCAGGGCTTCCTGGAGCTGGATGTCGTATTCCGGCCAGTCCTCGTCTTCGAGCGGGTCGCGCATGCGGGCGCTGCGCTTCATCTTCGCGGCGGAACCGGGGCCCTCCTTCTTCTCCTGTTCGATGGCGGCGTCGAGCTTCACCTCGTTCGCCTTGAAGGAGTTCTTGGCGTAATCGGTCAGCTCGCGGCGGACCTGTTCGCGGAATTCGAGGTCGTCCTTGCGCTCGGTGCGGCGCTGGTCGAGCGAGAGCGAGACCTCCTTGCGGACCTGGCGGCTCTTGGTCCAGTCGATCGTGCGGGAGAGCGTGAGGAACTCCGGGAGCTCGGACTGACGGCGGGCCGAGTTGGCGGCCAGCTGGGCGATCAGGCCGTCGGAGATCTTGGCCTTGAGCCAGTCGCCTTCGTCGGCCTTGGTCAGCGTCGGCGTCACCGAATCCCAGGGCAGGGGGCGCTCCAGGTCGCCTTCGCCGACGGGCAGCACCGAATAGACCGAAGGCACGACGATGTCGGCCGGCACGCCCTTGAGCTGGATGGAGGAACCGCTGGGCGCATACCACTTCTGGATGGTCACCTTCACCGCCGACTTCAGGTTCCGGTCGAAGCGGCTGAGCTCGATGATGTTCTGGACCGAGCCCTTGCCGTGGGTGGTCGTGTCGCCGACCACGATGCCGCGGCGATGGTCGCGCATGGCGCCGGCGAAGATCTCGGAGGCGGAGGCGGAGAGCTTGGAGGTCAGCACGACCAGCGGCCCGTCCCACGCGACCTTCTCGTCTTCGTCGCGGTAGTCATCGGAGCGACCTTGGCTGTCGCGCACCTGCAGGACCGAACCCTTCGGGATGAACAGGCCCGAGATGTCGACGGCCTCGTTGAGCAGGCCGCCGCCGTTCTTGCGGAGGTCCATGATGAGGGCCTTCATGCCCATCTTCTTCAGCTTGACGATCAGCTGCTCGATGTCGGCGGACGGGCTGGAGCCGGAGCCGTCGGGATTCTTGCCGTAGAAAGAAGGCAGTTCGATGACGCCGAGCAGGGCGGAGCCGCCGGCGCTCGGGACTTCGATCGCCTTGGCCGAGGCCATCTGGCCGACGAGCTTGATCTGGTCGCGCTTGAGCGTGACGGTCTTGCGGCCGCCGGCGGCCATGTCGACGAGGAGGCGGACGGTGGTGCCCTGCTTGCCGCGGATACGGCTGATGGCCTTGGACAGGCGCATGCCGACGATGTCTTCCATCTCGCCGTCTTCGCCTTGGCCGACCGCGATGATCTTGTCGCCCGGCTTCACCTGGCGGGAGAGGTCGAGCGGACCGCCCGGGAGGAGGTCCTTGACGACGCAGGTGCCGTCTTCGTCCGAGAGCGTGGCGCCGATGCCCACGAGCGAGTTGCGCATCGCGATCTCGAATTCTTCCAAGGACTGCTGGGAGAAGAAGGTCGAGTGGGGGTCGTATTGGCTGGAATACGAGTTCAGGAAAAGCTCCTCGACCTCATGCTGGTCGAAGTCGAGGTAGGTGCGGCCCTTCTCGTAGCGCTTCTTGAGGCGGGCGGCGGCCTCCTGGGTCTTGGCCGGGGTGATCTCGGGGAGGGTGGTCTCCTTCGCGGCCTTGCCCGAACGGTCTTCGCCGAGCAGTTCGGCGAGCATGTCGAGGCGGAGCCGGCGGGTCCAGAGTTCGTCCGCTTCGGCGGCGTCGGCGGGCCACTCGGCCTTCTTGCGGTCCAGCGGGAAGGTGCCCGGCTGGTTGAGGTCGATCGGCCGGTCGAGGGCGGCCAGGTTCGCGGCGGTGCGCTCGGTGACGCGTTTCTTGAAGAGCGCGTAGATCTCGAAGGCCGGGGTCAGGTTGCCGCGCTGAAGGTAGAGGTCGAGGGTCCGGCCGTAGCGGTTCACGAACTCGCCGACCTCCTCGGCCGTGAAGTACATCTTCGCGCCGTCGAGGTTCTCGCAGTAGGTGCGCACCACCGAGTTCATGTCGATGGAGCCCATGTCCTTCTTGCTGATGTGGAGCTTCTCGAGGAGCGCGGCCGTGGCGCGCGTCTCGTTCTGCATCGCTTGGGTGGTGGTGAAACCGCCGGTCTGGGCGGAGACCAGCGCTGCCAGGAGGACCGGCAGGAGGGAAAAGCAACGTCGCATAAAAGTGGGGAGGGGTCTCAGCGTAGGCGGGCGCTGAGTTCTTCAAGCCTACGTTTCTCGGCGGGAGTGAGCGAGCCGAATCCCCCGGCGGAAATCTTGTCGAGCAGCGCGTCCATTTCCGCACGGGCCTGGGCGGCGCTCAGCGGACGGGATAGGGTGTTTACCTCGGGAGGCGTCTCGAAAGAAGGGCTCGGGGCTTCGGTTTCCATCGGTTCCTGTATCTGAGCGTAGCTGGGGCCCGCATTTGTCCGTTGGAAGTGGCGCCAGGCGAGCCAGCCGAGCAGCAGGCCGCCGAGGTGGGCCGAGTGGGCGATCGAATCGTTCCACGCCGCGTGCCACTGCGGCCAGGCGTGGCGCCCGGGCAGTTCGGCGAAAGCCCAGCCGAGGAACGTGAACAGCGAGATGACGATGAGGAGCCAGCGGACCTTGAGCGTCACCGGCAGGAAGAAGAACAGCAGCAGGGTGATCTGGTGGTCGAGTTTGTCGAGGAGCGCCACGAGCATGAGCGCATACACGCCGGCGGAGACGCCGACGAGCAGGCCGGAGCGGTCGCCGCCCAGGCCCGTGAGCGCCCAGGCGAAGGCGCCGAAGAGCGTGCCGGCGGCGAGCACGGCGAGGAGCGCGCGCGGGCCTTGCTCGCGTTCGACGATGGCGCCGGTCCACCAGAGGATGAGGCCGTTGCCGAGCAGGTGCCAGAAGCCGTCGTGCAGCAGGCCGTGCGTGAGCCACTGCCAGGGCAGCGGGGCGCGTTCGCCCAGCATGGCCCAGCCGAGGAAATCCGCGCCGGCCGATTCCTGGATGAGCCCGAGGATGAAGAAGGCGACCAGCACGCCGACGACCCACGCGGTGACCGAGATCGGCTCCCGCGCGGGGCGCTGGTTCCGCATGTAGGCCCGGTCGCCGATGCCCATGCGCGTGCGGTCCTGCTCAGAGCTTCTTCACGATCGCGTCGGCGAGGCCATACTCGATGGCCTCCTCGGCGGTCATGTAGAAGTCCCGGTCGGTGTCCTGGGTGACTTTTTCGATCTTCTGCTTCGAAGCCTTGGCGAGGATCTCGTTGAGCTCGGTGCGCAGGCGTTCCATCTCCTGGGCCTGGATGTGGATGTCCACGGCGGTGGCCTGGATGCGGCCCATGATGAGCGGCTGGTGGATCATCACGCGGGAGTGGGGGAAGAGGAGGCGGTTGCCCTTCTCCTTGGGGGCCTGGAGGAGGATCGAGCCCATCGAGGCGGCCATGCCGGTCACGACGACCTTCACGGGGGAGGAGATCATCCGGATGGTGTCATAGACGGCCATGCCGGAGGTGATGGAGCCGCCCGGGGTGTTGATGTAGAAGGTGATCTCCTTGCCGGGGTCGATGCCGTCCAGGTACAGGAGCTTCTCGACGATGTCGCGGGCGGAGGCGTCCTCGACGGCGCCCCACAGGAAGATCTTCCGCTGTTCGAGGAACTTCTTCTGGATGAGCATGGCGCTCGGTCCGCCGTCCTTGGGGGCGGCCGGGGTCTTCTCGTCCTCGTCTTCGTCGTCGTTACGCATGGGAGCCGTCAACTTGCCCGAAACCGGCCCGGTGGCAAGCGTGGGAAGCCGAAGTCCGGGCGGAAAGCATTCACAGTCGGCGGGCGACCTTGCGCCCCGGCGGGGCTTCGGCCTAGGTTCGGCCCGTGCCCACCCTCCGCCTCACCGGCCTGCGCCGTCAGTTCGGATCCGCCGTCGTCCTCGAAGGGGTGGATCTCGTCGTGGAGTCCGGGACGCTCTGCTGCCTGCTCGGTCCGTCAGGCAGCGGGAAGACCACGCTCCTCAAGCTCCTCGCGGGCCAGCAGGAATCCCAAGGCGGCACGATGCTCCTGGACAACCGCGACATCACCTTCACGCCGGCCGCCGCCCGCGGGTTCGGCTTCGTGCCGCAGAACTACGCGCTGTTCCCGCACCTGAGCGTGCTCGAGAACGCGGCGTTCTCGCTCGACGCCGAAAAGCTCCCTGCGGCCGAGGTCAAGACGCGCGCCCTCGAAGCCCTCCGGCTCGTCGGCGCCGAAGCCTGGGCGGAGCGACGTCCGCAGGAGCTCTCCGGCGGCCAGCAGCAACGCGTGGCCCTGGCCCGCGTCCTCGCGCTTCGTCCGTCTTTCCTCCTGCTCGACGAACCGCTGAGCAATCTCGACGCCGCCTCGCGCCTCGAAGTCCGCGAGGCCATCCGCGGCCTGGTGCGCGCGACGGGCGTGACGGTGCTCTGCGTGCTGCATGACCAGAAGGACGCGTATGCCATGGCCGACCGCCTGGCGGTCATGCGCGCCGGACGCATCGTGCAGGCCGGCCGGCCTATCGACCTTTACCGCCGCCCGGCGGACAGCTGGACCGCGACCTTCCTCGGCGCCGCCAACCTCGTGCCCGGCAAGGTCACGCAGGTCGGAGCCGGCGAGTTCGTGGCGGAGACCCCCGTGGGCGAAGTCCGCGGCGCGCTGGCCACGCCTGACGAGCCGCCGGCCGCGGGCGATGCGATCACGGTGTGCATCCGCCCGGAGTGCTTGAAACTCGATTTCATGGCGCCCGACGAGAACGCCTTCGCCGGCGAGATCGTGGCCTCGCTCTTCCAGGGGGACGTCTCATTGCACGACTTCAAGACCCCTCAGGGTGCCGTGCTTCGCATCGCCGAAGCCAACCCCCGCCAGCGGGTGGGCTCCAAGGCCAAGGTCTTCGCCTGGGCCGAGCCCGAGGACGT
>JBEDDU010000190.1:0-2734 GCA_041176065.1 Verrucomicrobiota bacterium
AGGGTCTCGTAGTCGTCCTGGATCTCCTCGACGTTCGAGAGCTTGCGCAGCTTGCGGACGAGGGAGGCGGTGACTTCGGTGGCCTGCTCGAGCATGCGCACCTGCTTGTCGACGATGTCGGTCGAGAACTGGGAGGGGCAGATCGCGAGGCGCTCGCCGATCTTCTCGCAGGTCTTGGGGATCTTGTAGAGGGCGTTGGCGAGGGCTTCGATGTCCTCGCGCTCGAGCGGGGTCACGAAGGTCTGGCAGAGTTCCTGGGTGATCGAGAGGCCGATGCGCTTGTCGACGCGACGGGCGACGACGAGCTCGGTGAAGCGTTGCTCGAAGTCCGGCTTGCCGACCTGCGCGTACAGCTTCGAGAGCGACTTCGCGCTCTTCTGGGCTTCGTCGGCGCTGGCTTCGAGCAGCTCGTAGAACTTTTCATCCTTACCGAGGACCTTCTTGAGGAAGTCTTTCATGGGCGTGTGGGTGTGGGCGTTTCAAGTTGGGTGCAGGGGAGGGGGGCAAGTCCCGTCCGACACCATTCCGTAATAATCGTAACATCAGTAGATTGCGATTGTTACGATTGTGTGACGGAGGCGGCAATGTGGGGAGGGCTGAATGGAGGGCTGAATTGATGAGATGCGAAGGGTAGGGGCAGCACCGCGTGCTGCCCTAGTTGTGTCCGTTCTCGGGTGGCAGGTGGCGGGAAGAGGCGATGGAAAACTCAAAGGGAAACCGGAGACCGGATGATCAGCTGGGGTATCATAGCCCCGAACTTGCGCGCTTTGTCTCTTTCCAGCCGCCAACCGCTATCCGCTGACCGCCAAAACCCGATAACTCTGTTTCCTCATTAAGACGCCATCGACGCAGGAATGACACGGTCGTCACGTAATCTTCGGTCCCATGGAAGAAACCACCAAGGTCCCTGGGCAGCACAAGATCCACTTCCGGACGTTGATCCTTTCGGATCTCCACCTGGGCACGAAGGACGCGCAGGCGCGCGAACTCCTCGACGTGCTGCGCGGCATCCGTTGCGACAAGCTCATCCTCAACGGCGACATCATCGACCTCTGGTCGCTGCAGCGGAAGAACCACTGGAGCCCGGCGCACACGGCGGTGATCCGCCGCATCATGAAGATGGCGGAGAAGGACGGCACCAAGGTCGTCTACCTGCGCGGCAACCATGACGATTTCCTCCGCCGCCTGATCCCGCTCGTGCTCGACCGCATCGAGCTCGCCGAAGAGCACATCCACGTGGCGCAGGACGGCCGCAAGTATCTGTGCATCCACGGCGACGCGTTCGACACGGTGACCGTGAAGATGCGCTGGCTGGCCGTCGTCGGCGACATCAGCTACCAGATCCTCCTCGACCTGAACCGCTTCTATAACAAGTGGCGCGCCTGGCGCGGCAAGGAGTACTTCTCCTTGTCACAGGCCATCAAGGCCAAGGTGAAGTCAGCGGTGAGCTTCATCTCCAGCTTCGAAGAACATCTGCAGACGCTCGCCGCCCGCCGCGGCTGCGAGGGCGTGATGTGCGGCCACATCCACAAGGCCGAGGACCGCATGATCGGCGACGTCCGCTACATCAACTCCGGTGACTGGGTCGAATCCCTGACCGCGGTGGTCGAGGAGGACGACGGCGCCATCCGCGTCGTCGAACGCCCCGAGCTGCTCCGCCGCATCGCCGAACGCCGCGCCGCCTTCGAGGCCGCCAAGGGCGCCCCGGCCGCCGCGGGCCAAGCCAACGCCCCGATCGCCTTCGTCGCCTGATGAGCGTCATCCCCGTCCTGACGGCCGGTTTCGGCGAAGGGCATAACGCGGCCGCGCGGGCCATCCTCGAGGCGCTGGGCCGCAAGCCCGGCCTGAAGGGCGAGCTGCACGACCTATTCCTGGAGGCTTACGGCCCCGAGAAGGCCAAGAACCAGCGCGACAGCTATATCGGCGTCGCGAACAAATATCCGCGCCTCTGGGGCTGCATGTATACGGCCCTCGACCGCCTGCCGCTCGTGCGCGCCTCGCTGCCTTTCGTGCGTCCGGTCGAGAAGACGCTCAACGCGATGCTCGACGCGGCCCGCCCTCCGGTCGTGGTCTCGGCCTATCCGCTGTATAACTACATGATGGCCCGCCGCTGGCATCGCGACGATCCGGCCCGCCCGCGCCTGATCACCGTCGTGACCGACTCCATCTCGGTCAACCGCGCCTGGCATCGCGCCCATTCCGATTGGTACGTCACGCCGAACCAGGCCACGGCCGACGTGATGATCCGCCAGGGCGTGCCCGCCGCGAGGGTGCTGCCATACGGTTTTCCGGTCTCTGCCCGGCTCGCCCCGCGTTCCTCGGCCAAGGCCGGCGAGCGCCCGCGCGTGCTGCTGATGCTCAATCCCGGCAAGCGCGACGCCGTCGAACTCGCCTCGGCGCTTTCGACGCTGGGCCTCGAGCTGACGATCACCGTCGGCAAGGACGCCTCCTTCAAGGAAGCCGTCGAGCGCGCCGTCGGCAGCCGCGCCGAAGTGCTCGGTTGGACCGACCGCATCCCGCAGCTCATGCTTTCGAGCCACCTCGTCGTCAGCAAGGCCGGCGGCGCCACCACGCATGAATGCGTGGCGGCCGGCGTGCCGATGGTCATCACGCAGGTCATCCCTGGCCAGGAAGCCGGGAACGGACGCCTCATCGCCGAGCACGGCGCCGGCGCCTACGGACTGACGCCGGAGTCGGCGCGCGCGACCATCGCCGAAGCCTTCACCGGCGACTG
>JBEDDU010000191.1:0-3151 GCA_041176065.1 Verrucomicrobiota bacterium
CCCTCACCCCGACCGGCCACTCCGCGACGGTTCCCTGTTGCGTCTGCGTCCTCTTTGTTCCGGCGCCCCTCCTATAAATCCCGCTACTGACCCAAGTAGCAGGCGCACAAAATCCCTTATCCCCCGGTCGCGGCTTGGCGTCCCGTTGACTCGGGATTTTTACGCCGACAGCGTCGCGGTTTATGGTCAGTCCGAATACTCCTGAAACCCCGGGTGGAGCCAGCGCCTCCGCTGCCCCCCGCTCCATCAAGGACGTCGTTATCCGCCTCGCCGGCAATTCCCAGGACGGGATCCAGGCGATCGGCGGCTTTCTCGCCCGCCTCGCTGGCCGCAGCGACCAAGACGTGATGACGTATATGACCATCCCCTCGACGATCTCCGGGGGACCCTCGATCTTCCAGGTCCGGATGGGCACCGGGGACATCCTCTCGGCCGGCGACCGGGCGGATATGCTGGTCGCGTTTTACCAGCACAGCTACGACGCGCACATCGGCTCCCTGCGGCCGGGTGGCGTGCTGCTCTACGATGCGGATCACGTGAAGCCCGTCGAGGGCGACAATCGGTTCACCAACGTCGCCTGCCCGATCACCACCGGCACCATCGAGGCGGTCGGCGGCACCGCGAAGGACAAGGGCAAGAACATCTACGTCCTCGGCCTGATCGCGCGCATCTTCGACCTCGAGGTGGCGAAGCTCACCCAGCTGATCCGCGAGCGTTTCGGCGGTAAGAACGAGGACATCGTCCGCAACGCGCTGCTCGCCTTCGACGCGGGCTACGCGTGGCCGCAGAACAACCTGCGCGACCTCTTCTACCGTTTCGAGGCCATCGACCGCGCCACCGCCGTCTCGGGCCGCCCGCAGGTCACCCTCGATGGCAACTCGGCCATCGCCTACGGGTTCCTCGCCGCCGGCGTCCGCCACGGCGCCGGTTACCCGATCACCCCGTGGTCGAGCATTATGGAGACCCTCCGCACCGAGCTGCCGAAGTACGGCGGCGTCTTCGTGCAGTGCGAGGATGAGATCGCCTCGATCTCCACCGCGCTCGGCTTCTCCTACACCGGTAACGTCGCCATCACCGGCAGTGCCGGCCCGGGCCTCTCGCTCAAGATGGAAGCCCTCAGTTGGGCCACGATGGCCGAGATGCCCATCGTCGTCGTCAACGTGCAGCGCGGCGGCCCCTCCACCGGCATGCCGACCAACGTCGAGCAGTCCGACCTGATGCAGGCCATCTACGGCAGTCACGGCGACACTCCGCGCGTCGTCCTGGCCCCGAAGAACGTCGAGGACTGCTTCTACCTCGCGATGGAGGCCGTCCGCATCGCCCGCGCCTACTCGACCCCGGTGCTGCTGCTCACCGACCAGGCGCTCTCCTCCCGCATCGAGGCCTTCGACGAGCCCGACCTAAAGGCGCTGATGGTCCCCCCGGGGCCGGACCGCACGGAGCGGCCCGCCGACTTCAAGCCGTACCCGCTCGACCGTCAGACCCGCCACGCGCCGGCCGGCACCCGCATCGCCTCCGGCAAGTACCCGGTGGTCACCGGCCTCGAACACGACGAGTTCGGCCACCCCACGGGCAGCCCCAAGCTGCACGCGCAGATGAACGCCAAGCGGCGCGAGAAGATCAAGGCCCTCGCCGCCACCCTGCCCGCACCGGAGCTCGGCGGCGATGCCTCCGGCGAGGCCCTCATCGTCACCTGGGGCTCCAACTACGGCCCCGCCCGCGAGGCGCTCGAGCGCATTCGCGCCGCTGGGGTCTCCGCCGGCCACCTCCACATCCGTCACGTCCACCCGCTGCCCCACGGCCTCGAGGACCTCCTCGGCCGTTACCGCAAGGTCATCGTGGCCGAACTGAACGACGAGGGCGTCTACGGCTTCGGCCAGTTCACCACGCTGCTCCGCGCCCGCTACGCCCTGCCGTCGATCGTCAGCATCTGCAAGACCGACGGCCTCACCTTCAAGGTGAGCGAACTCGTCGCCGGTGTCGCCCGCCACCTCGGCAACGCCACCCTCGAGAGCCTGGTCAGCCAGGCCCGGCCCAGTCCCTTGGCCGCCCGCTAAACCCGTCCACCTTACCTTTCTCGACCCATGTCCACCGCCGTCGCCACTCCCCCGCCCCCGGCCGGAGCGCCGCTCACCAAGAAGGTCCTCACCGCGGACCACCCCACGTGGTGCCCCGGCTGCGGCGACTTCGCCGTCCTCGCGTCCTTCTACCGGGTCCTGGAGAAGCTCCAGTACCCGCACGAGAAGATCGTGACCTTCGCCGGCATCGGCTGCTCGTCCCGCTTCCCCTACTTCGTCAACACCCACGGTGGCCACTTCATCCACGGCCGCGCGCTCCCCTTCGCGGCCGGCATCAGCCTCGGCGGCGATGACCTCCACGTCTTTGTCTTCGGCGGCGACGGCGACGGCTTTTCCATCGGCGGCAACCACCTCACCCACACCGCCCGCAAAAATGTCCGGATCACCTACGTAATCATGGACAACTCGGTCTACGGCCTGACCAAGAAGCAGACCTCCCCGACCTCCCCGATCGGCTTCAAGTCCAAGACCGATCCCTGGGGCGCGCTCGACCAACCGATCAACCCGATGCGCACGCTCCTCAACAGCGGCGCCACCTTCGTCGCCCGCAGCCACGCCACCCAGGTCAACCACATGACCGAGATGATGCTGCGCGCCGCCCGCCACGACGGTTTCTCGGTCGTCGAGATCCTCTCGGAATGCGTGGAGTTCTTCGAGGGTGCCTTCGACGCCGCCGTGCCCCGCAAGGGCGGCAATTGGGTGCTCATCGACGAGAAGAAAAACGACGGCTCGCCCGAGGACGCCGCCCGCCACGATGTGACCGACGAGGTGGCCGCGTTCCAACTGGCCGGCCTCGCCTGGCCCGGGAAGTTCGGCGTCTTCTACGAGAATAAGACCCGGCGCACCAAGAACGCCATCGAGGCCGAACTCATCGCCAAGACCCGCGAGAAGACCAAGGGCGCCACGGACCTCGCGCTGCTCCAGGCGACCTTCGCGAAGCTCCGCTGACCGCCCTTCCTTCCTCGCTCCCTTCGACCGCGGCTCCCGAGCCGCGGTCTTTTTTTTGGCCGCGCGGCCCGGTTTGGCACTCGCCCGCTGCCTCCCTCCGTCGGCCTCACCCTTCAACATTGTAA
>JBEDDU010000192.1:0-2681 GCA_041176065.1 Verrucomicrobiota bacterium
GGCCAAGGCCAAGGCCGGCGACCTGAAGCGTGCGCTTGAAATCCTCGACGGGGCCTACGGCGCCATCGCTGCGATCCCGACCGCCGCGGCCCTGAAGCTGCGTGACGCCATCGCCTTGGCCAAGCAGGAGATCGCCGTCCAGCGTGATGCCGGCGGCGTCGCCGCCGCCCAGGAAGAGGTCAAGCGCCTCGCCAAGGACAACGCCGCGGCTCTCTCCAAGCAGGATGATGCCATCGACGCCGCCGAAAAGCTGCTCCGTCAGGGCACCGCGGAATCCGTCGACAAGGCCATCTCCGACCTCGACGCCGCCGACCGCGCCCTCGGCTCCGAAAGCCTTACGAACAAGGATCTCAAGGAACGCATCAAGTCCGTCAAGGGATCGGCTCTCGCCCGTCGCGCCCTGATCGCGATCGAGGCCCGCGACATGACCCGCGCCACTTCCCTCGTGGCCGATTACGCCAAGCTCAAGGGCGAAGACGATCCCGCCGTCATCCGCCTCCAGAAGGAACTCGCCGCCAAGCGCGTCAACCCGACCTACCGTAACATCGACGAGCTCTCTCCCGGCGTCCGTAACAAGGACGACAAGGTCAACGAACTTCTCGTGAAGGGTCGTGCCCGTTACCTCTACGGCGACTACCAGGGCGCCCTCGACGCCTACCGCGAAGTCCTCCAGTACCAGCCGAACAACTCCGAGTCCAAGGCCTACCAGATCCGCATCCGCCAGATGCTGTCCGAGAACTCCGGCCAGTGGAACCGCGGCGTGACCAAGGGCAAGCTCCTCGAGCTGCTCGACGAAAGCTGGAAGCTGCCGGAAGTCTTCAACCGCGAGAACATCAAGTCTGACCTCGGCAACGGCAACGACCCCGTCACCGAGAAGATGAAGACGATCCGCCTGCCTGAAGGCTTCATCGCCCGCGACGAACCTCTGGACCGCGCCCTCACCAAGCTCTCGAGCCTCTCGCAGACCTATGACAAGGACCAGAAAGGCGTGAACATCGTCCCGGTCACCGACGGCGGCGAGAGCCCCACCGTCAACCTGCAGCTCCGCGACGTCACGGTCTTCCAGGCGCTGGACTACCTCTGCAAGCGCGTCGGCTACAGCTTCTCCGTCAGCCCCTCGGGCATCGTCGAAGTCCGCAAGGACGCCGGCGACAGCCTCCTCGACACGCAGTTCTTCGAGCTCACCCAGGCCGCCGTCGTCAAGATGACCGGCCAGGGACTCAACACCACCGCCCCCGGTGGCGCGGCCAGCAACCCGTTCGGCGGAGCCGGCGGCGGCGCGGCCGGACCGACGGACGGCAACCCGCAGGAAATGGCGATCAAGAGCTTCCTCATTCGTTCGGGCGTGCCCTTCGAGCCGCCGGCGACCCTCTCGTTCGACGGTACCCGCCTCATCGTCACCGGCAGCCCGAAGAATCTCGACCGCGTGAAGAACATCATCCGTCGTTATTCCGACATCAAGCAGGTCCACATCGAAGCCAAGTTCATCGAAGTCGAACAGAAGGTCCTCAATGAGCTCGGCGCCAACTGGACCCTTGAGCCGACCGCTGGCGGCAATGGCAACGTCAATGCGGCGAGCAACCTCCGCTCCATCAACCGTGTCTTCGCTCAGAACAACACCGCCCCGAAGAACCTGACCATCAACAGTCAGATCACGACCAACGGCGTCACGACCAATAATGCCCAGATCTTCCCGAACGTGGCTCCCTCGTTCCCTGGTGGCATGAATCTTGGCAACCTCAGCAACACTTACAGCGGCGTCGTGAGCGTCCTCGGTCAGGAGACGCTCTCGGTGGCCATCCGAGCCATCGAAGAGAGCGCCGGAAGCGACCTGATGTCGTCCCCGAGCCTCACCGTCCTCGACGGCAAGACCGCGGTCATCAAGGTGGCCCAGCTCCTCCGCTATCCGCAGGCTTACGGGGACATCCAATCCAACGTCGGTACCGGCGGCGGCGGCGCAGGTGGTATCGGCACCGCCAATACTTCCGTGGCGATCACGGCCGGCACCCCGCAGGACTTCACCGTCCAGGAAGTGGGCGTGACCCTCGAAGTCACCCCGACCGTCGCGGCCGATGACTCCATCGCCCTCAACCTCAAGCCGAAGGTCACCGAGTTCGAAGGCTTCGTCGAGTACGGCGGCACCTCCGTCGCCCTGACCGGTGGCGTGACCGTCACCGTGCCCTCCGGCTTCTTCCAGCCGATCTTCAGCACCCGCGAAGTCACGACCGACGTCACCGTCTTCGACGGCGCCACGGTCGTCATCGGCGGCCTGACCCGCGAAGAAGTGAAGACCGTCGACGACAAGGTCCCGGTCCTCGGCTCGATCCCGATCATCGGCGCGGCCTTCCGCTCCAGCGGCAAGAGCGTCCAGAAGCGCAGCCTCATGGTCTTCGTCACCGCCAACCTGGTCTCGCCGGGCGGCGCCACCCTCCGCAGCTCCCATCCGGGCATGCGCGCGGGCGCGACGTTCTCCAACCCGACGCTCATCTCGCCCGCCGGCGCCGTCTATCGCGAGCCGATCGAAGCCGCCACGCCGACCGAGCCTGCCCCGGTCGTCACCGAGCCGGCGAAGTAAGCCGCGAGCGCTCGTCCGGTCCGACAGGCCCGCCTCATGGCGGGCCTGCTTTTTTCTCGATGCTCCGACGGGGCGGGGCGACAATCCCCGCATGCGTTGGCTGCTC
>JBEDDU010000193.1:0-6739 GCA_041176065.1 Verrucomicrobiota bacterium
TTTTTTCATCATGCCCGCTAACCCAAAGGGGGCAGCAGGGGGAAACCGGATAGTTGGCGGGGGGCATATGACCGCAGCATCCATTCCGGTCTCCGGTTTCCCTTTGATTGGATGAATCGTCTCGGGTGGCAGGTGGCAGCCTCGGGGCCCAGGTGGCGGAAAGAAGCTGAACTCAAGCGGAGACCGGGAACCGGATAGCTTAATCCGTCATCGATCCAGCCATCTTATCTTCCATTCAGCCCTCCATTCAGCCCTCCATTCAGCCCTCAACGCAGTCCTCCATTCTACAATATCCCCCTTTCCCCTCCTTGCCTCGGGCCCTCCGGTCCCCTAGTCCTCGGATAACCCCATGCGCCTCATCCTCGCCCTGCTCTCCCTTTGCGTCGCGCTGACCGCGGGCGCCCAGGAAAAAACCGCCAAGAAGAAAGCGGGCGGATATCCGCCCGTCATCGAAGGCACGAGATCCGAGACCTACCGCAAGGTCGGCGAAACCGAGCTCAAGGTCTGGATCTTCGACTCACGTCAGAAGATGACGGAAAAGCCTCTGCCCGCGATCGTGTTCTTCTTCGGCGGGGGCTGGACCGGCGGCTCGCCGATGCAGTTCGAACCGCAGAGCCGTCACCTTGCGAACCGCGGCATGGTCGCCATCGTCGCCGACTACCGCGTCAAGACGCGCCAGAACGCCAAGCCCGCGGATTGCGTCTCGGACGCCAAGGCTTGCGTGCGCTGGGTGCGCGCGAACGCCGCGCGCCTGGGCATCGACCCGCAGCGGATCGCCGTCGCAGGAGGTTCGGCCGGCGGACACCTCGCCGCCTCGACAGCCACCCTGCCGGGGCTGGACGCCGCGCAGGACGACAAGTCCGTCTCCTGCCGGCCGGACGCCCTCGTGCTCTACAATCCCGGCACCGTCATGGCGCCGTTCCCCGGACTGGACCTCAAAGGCTTCGGCGCCGGGCTCGACAAGGACAAGTTCGGCTGCGAACCCGAAGAGATCTCGCCGCTGCATCACGTGAAGAAAGGCGCCCCGCCCACGATCATCTTCCACGGCAAGGCCGACACCACCGTGCCTTATGCGACCGTCGAGAAATTCACCGTAGTCATGAAGGCCGCCGGGAACCGCTGCGAGCTGATCGGCTACGAAGGCCAGCCGCACGGCTTCTTCAACAAGGCGAAATACGCCGAGACCCTCGCGGCGACCGACGCCTTCCTGGTCTCCCTCGGCTACCTCCCCGCCAAATGAACGCCATGCACACCCTGCTCGCCGCCCTGCTCCTGCTCGCCGCCCGGCTCGCGGCGGCGACGCAGCCCAACGTCATCGTGCTGCTGGCCGACGACGCCGGCTGGGGCGATTACTCCTTCAACGGCAACCGGCAGGTCGCGACGCCGAACATCGACGCGATCGCCAAGGCCGGCGCGCATTTCGACCGTTTCTTCGTCCAGCCGGTATGCTCCCCCACCCGTTCCGAATTCCTGACCGGACGCTACCACCGCCGCCTCGGCGTCTATGGCGTCTCCACCGGACAGGAGCGCATGAACCCGGACGAGAGGACCTTCGCTGACTCCTTCAAGGCCGCCGGGTACGTCACGGGGATCTTCGGCAAGTGGCACAACGGCAGCCAATGGCCCTACCATCCGCTCGCCCGGGGCTTCGACACTTTCTGGGGCTACACCTCCGGCCATTGGGGCGAATACTTCGACGCGCCGTTGGAGCACAACGGCGTCATGAAGAAGTCGCAGGGCTACATCGTCGACGTCCTCACCGACAAAGCCCTGCAGTTCATCGAACGCAACAAGGGCAAGCCTTTCCTCTGCTACGTCCCCTTCACCACGCCGCACTCGCCTTGGTCGGCTCCGAAAGAAGACTGGGCGCGTTTCAAGGACAAGCCGATCGCGCAGACCGCCACGCAAGCCAAGGCCGAGAAGCCCGATGAGACGCGTTGCGCGCTCGCCATGGTCGAGAACCAGGACCGCAACGTCGGCCGCATCCTCGCCAAGCTCAAGGAGCTGAACCTCGAGAACGACACCATCGTCGTCTACTTCTCCGACAACGGACCGAACGGCCATCGCTGGACCGGAGGCATGAAAGGCACCAAGGGCACCACCGACGAAGGTGGCGTCCGCTCCCCTCTCTTCATCCGCTGGCCCGGACGCATCGCGGCCGGCACGCAGGTTAAACCGATTGCCGGCGCCATCGACCTCGCTCCGACATTGCACGCCCTCGCCGGAGTGAAGCGCGTCGGAGACAAGCCGCTCGACGGACGCGACCTAACGCCGCTCTTCAAGCGAGGCATCGATGCGGATTGGGCGCCCCGGCAGATTTTCCAGACCTGGGGCAGCAACATCAGCGTGCGTACCGAGACCCATCGTCTGGACAACGCCGGCAACCTCTTCGACATGGTCGCCGACCCCGGACAGACCACCCCCATCCAAGCCAAGGAGCCCGCGCTCGCCCAGGAGCTCGTCACCGCGGTGGCCGACTGGCGCAAGGAGATGGGCATCGCCGCCCCCGCTGGCGGCAAAGGCAAGACCAAGGGGGGCAACGGCCCGGGCAACGCCGTCGACCCGCGGCCGATCTCGGTCGGCTACCGCGAATTCCCGATCACCATGCTCCCGGCCCGCGACGGCGAACCTCGCGGCGAGATTCGTCGCAGCTCGGCGGCACCCAACTCCTCGTACTTCGTCAACTGGACCAAGCCCGGCGACACCGCCGTCTGGAACATCGAAGTCGTGAACGCCGGCACCTACATCGTCACCCTTGACTACGCCTGCGCCGCGTCCGACGTCGGCGCGTCGCTGGAACTGTCGTTCGAAGGCACTCTGCTCAAAGGCAAGGTCATCGAAGCCTTCGACAGCCCGCTGAAGCACGAGCAGGACACCATCCCCCGCCCGCACGGCGAATCGGTCATGCGTGACTTCAAGACCATGACCCTCGGCGAAGTGAAGCTCGAGCCCGGCAAAGGCGAACTCCGCCTCCGCGCCACGGCCATCCCCGGCCAGAGCGTGATGGAGTTAAGGCGCGTCACCCTGACGCTGAAATAAGCATGCGTAGGGCGGCCTGCCTCCTCTTGCTCGCCGGCGGACTCGGCGCCGCGGAAGCCCCGCCGACCAGCAACGCCCAGGTGGCCGAGATGGCCAAGGCGTTCAAAGGGCGTGGCGTGCAGGCCGACGACACCCCGCCCTCGACGCCGGCCGAGGCCTTGCGGAAGTTCACGCCACGACCGGGACTGACCGTCGACCTCCTCGCCGCGGAACCTGCGGTCACGCAGCCCATCCATGGAAGCTGGGATTCACGGGGACGTCTCTGGGTCGTCCAGTTCCGCCAATACCCCTTCCCCGCCGGACTCAAGGTCGTCAGCTATGACCAGCACCTGCGGGCGCAGTTCGACCAGGTGCCGCTCCCTCCGCCCGGCGGGATCAAAGGCGCCGATGTCATCAGCGTGCTCGAAGATACCGACGGAGACGGCACCTATGACAAACAGACCGACGTCCTGAAGGGCCTCAACATCACCACCGCCGCGGTGGCCGGCAACGGTAAGCTCTGGGTCCTCAATCCCCCTTACCTGCTCAGCTACGGCCTCGAGGAAGGACTTCCCGTCGGAGACCCCAAGGTCGAACTAGCGGGCTTCGGCCTCGAGGATACGCACAGCACGGCGACCAACCTGCAGTTCCACATCGACGGATGGATCTACGGCGTCAACGGCAGCACCACCACCGGCGACGTCGGCGTGCCGGGCGGAACGCGCACGCGCTGGTCCGGCCAATGCGTCTGGCGCTTTCATCCCACGAAGAAAACCTTCGAGATCTATGCCGAAGGCGGCGGCAACACATACAGTCTGGACATCGACGGCAAAGGACGGGTCTTCTCCGGCACGAACTACGGCGACACCCGCGGGATGCATTATGAATTCGGCTCCTATGGCGTGAAGAACTGGGGCAAACATGGCCCGCTCACCAATCCCTACGCCTACGGCTGGTTCGAGCACATGGCCAACACCGGGGACAAGCGTCGCTTCCCGCAGGCCTTCGTCATCTACGAAGGCGGCCTGCTCGGCCCCGAATACGAGGGCAAGATCCTCGCCGCGAACTCGCTCGCCAACAAGGCCTATGTCAGCCGCCTTATCCCGCAGGGCGCCACTTTCCGGACAGAGGACGAGGCTGACCTGATCGCCAGCACTGACCGCTGGTTCCGTCCCGTCTGGACCGGCGTCGGACCGGACGGAGCCGTCACGGTCGCCGACTGGTATGACACCCGTCTCAGCCACGTGAATCCGGTCGACGACTGGGACAAGCAGCGCGGCCGCCTCTATCGCATCCGTCCGCAAGGCCGGAACGTCGGACTGAAGCCCTTCGACCTCTCCAAGGCGTCCACCGCGGAACTCGTCGCCCTGCTCTCCCATCGCAACGAATGGTTCCGGAAGCAGGCGGTCCTCGAGATCGGCTGGCGCCAGCTGCAGGACGCGGTGCCTGCCCTGCGAACGATGCTCGACGGCCCTCAGGCGCTCGAAGCCCTTTGGGCGCTCGACCTCCTCGGCGCCGCCGGCGATCCGCCGGTCACGCATGCCGACCCCTACGTCCGCCGCTGGAGCTGGCAGATGCTCGGCGAGCACAAGGCCGTGCCCTCTGCCACCCAGGTCGCCGCGGCCAGGCAGGAGACCCACCTCGAAGTCCGGGCGCAGATTCTCGCCTCCGCCAAGCACATGCCAAGGGGAGCGCTCCCGTTGCTCCACGCAGGAGTGGACAACAGCCAGGACGAAGGCAGCCGCCTGCGCCTGCTCGCCTGGTGGGCCTTGGAAGCACATCTCGGCTCGCCCGAAGAACGCACCGCCACCCTTTCGTTCCAGTGGGCTGCGCCGGGATTCGTCGGCTCGCCCCTGTTCCGCGACACCTTGGCCGAGCGCCTTGGCAAGCGCCTGGCTCACGGAGCGAACGAGGGCTGCCTGGCGGATGCCGAACGTGTCCGCGCGCTTTGCCCGCCCGAGGCGGCCGCCAAGCTCATCGACGGCATCCTGACCGTGCTCGAACAAGGCGACCTGCCGCCGATGCCGGCGCCCCTGCGCACCGCGATCGAGGCGCGCCTCGGAGCATCCGGCGCCAAGCCGCTCCCGCTCGCCGCGCTCCGTGCCGGCGACGAAACGGCGCTCGCGGCCGCGCTCAAGGAACTCACCGACAAGCGGACGCTCGCCCGCCGCCGCGGCGAAGTGGCCGACGCGCTCAGCCTGGCCGGCCGCGCCGAAGCCATCGACCCCCTGGTCAAACTCACCCTCGCCAACGGCACCGAGGCCAAGAAAGCCCTCTTCCTGGCACTCTCGCGCTATGACGATCCTCGGGTGCCGAAGGCCGTCATCGAGAACTACGAACGCTCGATCGCCGCGGACGATGCCCTGCGCGACCTTGCCCTCCGCACGCTCGCCTCACGTCCCGCCTGGGCGCGCAACCTCATCGATGCGGTCGATACCGGCAAGATCCCGGCGCCGCACATCACCGCGGACATCGCCCGGGCGCTGCTGCGTCACGCCGACCCCGAAATCAACGCAGCGGTGGATCGACTCTGGAAACCCCTGCTCGTCACCGGACTTACCCCGGAGAAAGACCGCGAAGTCGCCCGTCTTCGAGCGCTCGCCCGCGCCGGCGAGGGCGATGCCACCCGAGGCCAGGCCCATTTCCTCGCCCGTTGCGCGAACTGCCACGTGCTCAAGGGAGCAGGCGGCAACGTGGGGCCGGACCTAACCGGCTATGACCGCACCAGCCTTGATTTCTGGGTGCTCAACATCGTCTACCCTAGCCTCGAGATCCGCGAAGGCTTCGGCTCCTACGACGTACGCCTCAAGGACGGCTCCGTCGCCCACGGCATCCTCGAACGACGCGACGGCGGGGAGCTCGTCCTACGCGACCTCGCCGGCAATCGTACCAGGATCAAGGAATACAGAGTCGACGCGTTGATCGCCAGCCCGACCTCCGTCATGCCGGAGGGCTTGCTCGCCGGCATGTCCGACCAGGATCTGCGCGACTTCTTCGCCTACCTCATGAGGTGAGCGCGGCGGGACGCCGCGAGTGGGCGCGTAGGCAAGGATGAGACTCCACTCAACGGGGGCAGCATAGGGAAACCGGATGATTGGCTGGGGGCATAATTCGAGGACAGGAGGACCGGATGGCACGAGGGCTGGATCAGGCCGGCACCCGGATTCCTGCTACCGAAGGCTGAACGGCTGACTCCCGAAAGGCTGATCACAGTGGCCGCCATCCGTCACCATCAAGAATCATGCCCACAGGCAACATCCCGGTCTCCGGTTTCCCCTTGAGCGCTGCAGCCACCATCCGTCATCGATTCAGTCCTCTGCCATCGACCCTGTCATCTACTCTTCAATTCAGCCCTCTACTCAGTCCTCCACGCAGACCTCTGTTCAGTCATCCACTCGGAGAGGCACCCTTGACGGATGGGCTAAGCGGGACCAATTTCGGCGCATGAAGGCCATGATGCTTTTCCTCCTCGGCGTGCGCCTGCTCTTCTTGTCGGCTGCCGGCGCGATGTGCGTCTATGGCCTTCTCCACGCCGCCGACCCCAAGGTCCTTTGGTACTGGACCGTAGGACATGTCGTCGTCCTGGCCGCCTGCGTCTTCCTGATCGGCAAGGTCTGGGCCTCGCTCAAGGCGACCTGGAAAGAGTAAGCCTCGGCTTAAATGAGGGAAATCGGCGCCCGCCTCAGACAAGTCGGGCTGGATTAACCTCGGAGGATGCCCA
>JBEDDU010000194.1:0-2841 GCA_041176065.1 Verrucomicrobiota bacterium
CTCCAACTTATGCCCCATGCAGCCCGACCTCCGTTGGCAGAAGTGCGGCGAGTTCGCCGATATCGTCTATGAGAAGGCCGACGGCATCGCGCGCGTGACGATCAACCGCCCGAGCCGCCGCAACGCCTTCACGCCCGACACGGTGTCCGAACTGCTGAAGGCCTTCGCCGACGCCCGCGACGACGCCGCCATCGGCGTGGTGCTCCTCCGCGGAGCCAACCCGCAGCACGACGGCAAGTTCGCCTTCTGCGCCGGCGGCGACCAGAAGATCCGCGGCGACAAGAAAGGCGGCTACGTCGGCAAGGACGGCGTGCCCCGCCTCAACGTCCTCGACCTGCAGCGCCTCATCCGCTCGATGCCCAAGGTCGTCATCGCCCTGGTGGCCGGCTACGCCATCGGCGGCGGCCACGTGCTCCACGTCATCTGCGACCTCACCATCGCCGCCGACAACGCGGTCTTCGGCCAGACCGGCCCGAAGGTCGGCAGCTTCGACGGCGGCTTCGGCGCCTCCTACCTCGCCCGCATCGTCGGCCAGAAGAAGGCCCGCGAGATCTGGTATCTCTGCCGCCAATACGACGCCAAGCAGGCCCTCGAGATGGGCCTCGTCAACACGGTCGTGCCTTACGAACAACTCGACGCCGAAGGCGTGCAGTGGGCCCAGGAAATCCTCACGAAGAGCCCGCTCGCCATCCGCTGCCTGAAGTCCGCCTTCAACGCCGAGCTCGACGGCCAGGCCGGCATCCAGGAACTCTCGGGCAACGCCACCCTGCTCTATTATCTTTCGGAAGAGGGCGACGAAGGTCGCGCCGCCTGGAACGAGAAACGCGCTCCGAACTTCCGGAAATTCCCGTGGCTCCCGTAAACCCGGTCCGCGTCACCGAACGCGCCCAGAAACTCGCGACGGAGATCCTCCGCCCCGGCGACGTCGCCATCGACGGCACGGCCGGCAAAGGACGTGACACGGCCTGCCTCGCCCAGGCCGTCGGCCCCACGGGCCACGTGCACGCCTTCGACATCCAGCCGGAAGCCGTCGCCTCCACCCGCAACCTCCTCGAGGTCGCCGGCCTGCTCGACCGCGTCTCGGTGCATCTCCGCAGCCACGCCGACCTCGCCGCCGTGCTCACGCCCGCGCAAGCCGGCAAGGTCGGCGTCGCGGTCTTCAACCTGGGTTACCTGCCCGGAGGCAACCCCGACATCATCACGCGCCCCGACTCGACGCAGACGGCGCTCGACGCCGCCTTCGCCGCGCTGCGCCCCGGCGGACGTCTCATCTGCGTGGCTTACACCGGACATCCGGGCGGCCCCGAGGAATCGGACGTCGTGCTGAAGTTCGCCGAAGCCCGCGCCTCCGCCGGCCTCCACGTCGAGAAGATCGGTTATTACCCGACCCCGGGCAAGCCGTGGATCCTCGTCGTGAACAAGCCGGCGGCGTAAGACCTCCCAGCGCAGGACGAGTTGTCAACCTCAGGCGATCGACCCTACCTCGGCCTGCTTGCCCGCCAGAACAGGAACACTTGGCTGGCCGCATGAAACCCACGTTTGACCTGTGGTCACAACAGCACTACATCATACGGATGAACAAGTCCGCCCTCGTCCGCGCCCGCATCGAGCCCGCCCTCAAGCGCAAGGCTGAGAAGGTGCTCGCCGAGCTCGGCCTGAACGCCTCGGACGCGATCCATCTCCTCTACCGTCAGGTCGCCCTGCACCAGGCCCTGCCGTTCCCGCTCCATACGCCTAACGCGGCCACCGCCCAAGCCATCAAGGCCGCCCGCCAAGGCCGCGGTATCCGTCGTTACCGCGACAAAGCAGAACTCTTCAAAGACCTGGGTCTGTGATCCGGATCACCACCGGAAAGCGTTTCCGGAAAGACCTTGAGGCGATGCGTAGACGCGGGAAAGACCCGGCCAAATTACGTATCTGGCTAGAGTGGCTGCTCAAAGGGAAGCCGTTACCGCCCGCCTACCGTGACCACCCCCTGAAGGGCAGGTTCAAGGACGCCCGGGACTCTCATCTGGAGCCCGACTGGCTGGTCATTTACTCCCGCGACGCCAAGAGCGGCGAGATTCGCCTGATCCGGACCGGGACCCATCAGGACCTGTTCGACTGACCGATCATTCGGGCCGCCCGCTTGCCTTCCGGGACGTTCAGATTACCCAAGGTTCATGAGCGCACCGCGTAAAGTCATCCTGACCGGCGCCACGGGATTGGTCGGCAAGGCCGTCGCCCGTCACCTCGCCGCGCTCGGTTATGCGGTCGTGCCCTTCCGCTCCCGTCATGACGGACCCGTCGGGATGAATCACCTGACCGGCCAGATCGACCGCGCCGCGCTCGAAGGCGCCTACGCCGTCATCCACCTCGCGGGAGAACCCATCGCGCAACGCTGGTCCGCCGCCGCCAAGGAACGCATCATGGCGAGCCGCCGCGACGGCACCCGTCTCCTCGCCGAGGCCTTGGCCGGACTTCAGGCCAGGCCCCAGCTCTTCCTTTCCATGTCCGGCATCGGACGTTACGGCATCCGCCGTCCCGAGGAACTTGACGAATCCTCCCCCGTCTCCTCCGAAGGTTTCCTGGGCGAGGTCTCCGCGGCTTGGGAAGCGTCCGTCGAACCCGCCCGCCAGGCCGGCATCCGCACGACCTGCCTTCGCACCGGAGTCGTGCTCGCGGCCTCAAGCGGCGCCCTGAAGGCGATGCTGCCCGCCTTCCGCTGCGGACTCGGCGGACCCATCGGGGACGGGCGCCAACAGATGAGCTGGATCCGCCTCGGGGACCTCGTCCGCCTGATCGCCTGGTGTCTGTCGCAGCCGTCCTTGCCGCCGGCCATCAACGCCGTCAGCCCCGAAC
>JBEDDU010000195.1:0-6509 GCA_041176065.1 Verrucomicrobiota bacterium
CCATAACGTGGTCAATCCCGGCAAGGACCGGGAGATGATCCTCCGCATCGAACGCGCGGTCCGCTCCGGCGAATACCCGCCGGAGACGATTCCGGCCCGCATGCTCGAACTGGCGCTGCTCCACAGCAAGGTCGGCATGCACGACAAGGCCGCGGCGCTCCTCAAACGACTCATCCGCCAGCAGCCGGAATATCGCCAGAGCGCGCTCGTCCACCTGGCCAACGTCTACGGCCGCAAGGGCGACGCCTTCCGCCAGGAGAAATGCTTCCTCGACGCGGTGCTCGCCGGCAGCTCGATGGCGCTCCTCAACCTGGCCAACCTCTACTCCCGCAAGGGTCGCTGGGCGGAAGCGGAGGAGATGTGCCGACGATTCGAGGCCGAGGAGCCTAGCGCGATCGGGATGGTGCTGCTCGCCCGCTGCCTCCGCGCCCAAGGCCGGAACGAGGAGGCCACGGAGGCGCTCTTCGACGCGTTCAACCGGTTCGGGTCCGACCTGGCTTCCTTCGACGAGACGACCTTCTCCTGGTATCAGGCCGCCGCGACGATGTCCTCCGACCCCGTCCATCGCCGGCTGGCCGCCGCGGAAGAAGCCCGCCGCAAGGCCGGCCCCCTCCGCCCTGACGAAGACGACGGCCACCTGCCGCGGCTCGAATCCGATCCGCGATGACCTGGCTCCCGCCGCCCGACCGGCTCACCCCGGCCCAGACCGCCTGCGTCGAAGCTCCGACGGACAAGCCGCTCGTGCTCCGCGGCGGCCCGGGTTCCGGCAAGACGGTCGTGCTGCTGCATCGCGCCCGCCGGCTCGGCCAGGCCACCGGTCGACCCGAACGTGTCGCGACCTTGGTCTACACGAACGTGCTCCGCGACTTCATCCGCTCGGCGACGGAGGAGCTGAAACTGCCGTCCGAACAGGTGCTGACGTTCGACCATTGGTGCCGCCTCCGTCATCTGGAACTGATCGGCCCTCCGCCGACAGGCCCCAAGGGCCACCCCGACTTCCTCCGCATCCGCGCGCAGCTGCTGGAACACCTCCGCGCCCGTTCGCTGCCGCCTTCGCTCGACGCGGCGCTGGTCGACGAGGGACAGGACCTCGACGAGGATTGCTTCTCGATCCTGCGCCTGTCCGCCCGGCATGTCACGGTCGCCTATGACCTGAAACAGTCCCTCTACCATGAACCGGAAGCCCGTGAGCTGCTCCGCGCCCTCGGGCCGGGCCGACGCGAGGAAGACCTCCGCGCCACCTACCGCGCCTGCCCCTACGTGGTCGACCTGGCCTGCGAATTCATCGCCGACGAAGACGAGCGCTCGGCCTTCCGGCTCAACGTCGCGACGCTCCAGACGGAGAGGCAGACGCCGCTGCTGTATCTCGCGGCCGACGAGGCCGACGAACGGCGGCGCCTGGTCGAGATCCTCCGCGAACGGCTGCTGCGCAACGAGCGCGTGGCCATCCTGTTCCCGACCTTCCCGCAGGTCGGATTGTTCGCCGACTTCCTCCGCGCCCAAGGCATCATGGCCGACCAGCAGACCCAGACGGACACCCAAGGACGCCGGCCGGCCCTTGATTTCAGCTCCGGCCGGCCGGCCGTGCTGACCTATCACAGCGCCAAAGGCCTGACGTTCGACTCGGTGCTGATGCCGGGCCTGACGAAGTCCGCCATCCGCGCCCGTCACTCGTCGGTCCGCCGCATGCTCTTCGTCGCGGTCACCCGCGCCACCCATTGGGCCTACCTCAGCTCACGGGAGTCCGACTGCAATGCCGCCGTACTGGAAGCGATGCAGGCCCTCCGCCCGAGACAACGGGCGACGATCCAGACGAAGGCCGACCTGCCCCGCCGACCCTTGCCGCCCCCTCTGCCTAAGCCGGGCGACTGGACCGACATCTGAGCGCCTAGCGGCTTACTCCCCAGGCTCCAACGCGTCCGTGAAGAAGGCGGCCCCGAGCACGAGACCGGTGACGACGTCGCTCAGGCTGCCCAGCAAAGAAAGGATGCCCGGCTCCACGGTCGGACTCGTCAGCAACTGAAGCGAAAAGACCGCCACGACGACGGCCATGAGCCAAGCCGCCCAGCGTTGGCAGCAGAAAAGCCCGACCATGCTGACGAGGAAGAGGAACAGGCCGGCCCCCCAGAAGAGCAGGCCGATGATGTCGCCGAACGAGAAGTCTCCGGCGTTCTCCTGATGCACCCACTCGGCCAAGGCTTCCGGCAGAAGCTTGTCGGCCACGAAAGCCAGGCCGATGGACAGGACGATCAGTCCGAACAGGGCGACGAGCAGGAGGCGCAGGATGAGACGGGCCTTGGATTTATCCATGCTCCCATTTTTAACCCCTCCTCACCCTCCGCAACGCGAAACCCTAGGTAGGGACGGCTCTCCGAGCCGTCCGTTCGTCGATGGACGTGCGTGAACCGCCGGCGGGCTCGGAGAGCCCCGCCCTACCTTAATTACTTCTCTGGTCCACTGAGCCTCCGTGCCTCTAAAGTATGCTCTTCGCCCCATGTCAGCGTGCCCCCGTGCCCCCTCGCACGTTCCACGTGCGCTACTCCACCACCAAGACACCTCGCATGAGCTGCGCGTGACCCGGAAACGAACAGAGAAAAGGATACCGCCCAGGTTCCTTGGGAGCGGTGAAATAAATGGTGGTGCTCTTGCCCGGATCCAAGAGGCGCGTGTGCACGATGACGTCCGGTGAGTCGGGCACGTAATGACGGTCCGCGCCGTCCGGCATGGAAACCATCAAGGCCGCGGCGGCGCCCACCTTCTCCTCGGCGCCCGGTCGGACCAGCACCCAGTTATGCGGCATGACATCCGGATTCTCGAAGGTCAGCGCGACCGCCTTGCCGGCCTTTGCCCGGAGTTCCTTCTGCACGTAATTCAACGCGCTGCCGGCCTGAAGTTTGAGGATCACCGGGTCGGGTCCGCAAAGCTCGGTCTCCCATCGCACGGGGCGGACGCCTTGGCTGGCGACCACGACATGCCCGTGCGCCTGCTTGGCGACGGGTCGGTAACCTTTGAAATCCTTGAAGGGCTCGCCGAGCGCATGGGCGGAGAGGAAGATGGCCGTGGTCGCGCCGCCTCCGAGTTCCACCTGCAGATGAACTTGACTGGCAACGGTGAGCTGCGGGATTTCCAGGAAGAGCCGGCGGCCGCCCTCCATGAGATGCGCCGACGCCACGCTGAGCACGTCATGCCCGGCGACGGAGGGATGTCTGACCGAATACTCCGGCGATCCGTAGGCTCGGCCATATAGGTAGTTCCAAGCCTGCGCGAAATGCCGGCCGGCTTGCGCGGCCTCGGCGCCCAAGGGAGCATCGAAACTCAGCATGACGCCGTTGTCGCGGACTTCATGGCCGACCAGCACGGGCGCGCCGCCGATGTGCCTCACGCGCTGAAGACTCCCGTCGTCAGGCGTGTAACTTCCCCACCCTTGCATGCCGCTGACGTATAGGTGACCGTCCTTTCGGTTGAAACGCAGATGCTGGGCTCCCGAACGCATCGCGCCGCTGAGCCGCTGGGCCGCCCCCTGCCAGACGCCGCCGACCTTCTGCCGGCTGACGACCCATACGCTGCCGGTCCCGAAGGAAGCATGCAGCAGATTGCCCTGCCCGCGCAGCTTCGGCCAAGCATCGTCGCCCAGATAAACCTGCCCGGAGCTGGAGTTGTCTTCGCCACGCGGCAACTGAAGCAATGGTACGGTCGGTGCCTTGCCGTCCCGCGGTCCGCCCGCCCCGAAATGGGCGCCTTCATTGTAACCGACCTCGATCTCGCAGATCGCCGAGGCGGGAGTCCAATCTCCTTCCTGGACGCTGCTGCTGACGAATCGTCCCGCCGCTTCCACGCCGATCCCGTTGGGGTTGCGCAGCCCGGTCGCCAGGACCTCCACCTTGTCCGGCGGCGTCAGCCTGAGCACGCCTTGCTTGCCGGAGGCGGTGTAGAACCTGCCCTGATCATCCCTGTCGAGTCCGACGATGAAGTCATGGCCGCCCGGCGAGGTCTCATAAGCGGACATGACGTTTTCATAATAGTCGGCTTCACGGTCGCCGTTGAGATCATGCAGCCGGGTGATCTGGTCACGCCCCAGCACCAGGACCTTGCCGTCCACGACCTTGAGTCCCAGCGGCTGATGGAGGCCGGTGGCGAAACGCTTCCAGGTCACCTTGCGCAGGCCGGCATCCAATCCGCCGACCAGCCAGACCTCTCCGGTCATGGTGCAGACGGCCGCCGATCCGTCTTCGAAGAAATCAAGGCCGCTGAGGAAGAACATCGTGCCATAAGGATTATCAAACGGGACCCGGATGGTATCCACGGCGAACGGCTTGCGGTCGCCGATGGTTCCCTGGGTCTCCAGCTCACGCGTCCAACGGGCCGGCCCACCTAGCGTCAACAGCTGGAGCTTGGCTTCATCCTGCTCCCAGGCGGAGACGAGGCGCCGCTTGCCGTCGCGCTGATACGAGAAGATGACTTCATCCCCATGCCGGTAGAGTCCGAGATAGCGGTCGCCTGGCTTGGCTGTCGGCGGCTTCTGGGCGAGGGTGACCTTGCCCGCGATGGCGGGACCGGAAGCCATGCCATGCCGCGCTTCGCTGAGTTTGACGAAGCCGCCCTTCCACCGGAGCGGGAAAGAGAGGCTGACGGGATCGAAGCAGGCGGCTTCATCCCCTTTCTTCACGGCGATGCCTTTGGGCACCATGACCGCGCCGTTTCGGATGACGCCGCTGAACAGGACGCCTTTGTCCGCGAGATTCCAACGGCCGTCTTTCCACGTGACGGCATCGTTCTGGTTCCCCCAGTGCCCCTGCCTGCCGCCGTCCAATCCGGGATAACCTGGAATAAGCGTCACGTCCTTGCCTCGGAAAGCCGCGGCCTGCTTGGCGTAGAAATCAAAGATGCGGTCGCGGTTGACGGAGTGATCCGCGAAGACGTCGTCCGTGGGGTCCAGCGGCGCCTTCGCAGGCTCATAGGCAGGCATGGCCGGGACCGGCGGCGGGACATGGACCGCCCCGAGGTCATCGAACGACCAAAGCGCGATGGTATTATCCATTCGCGCCCGCGGGCCTTCGACCTTCCGGGGCTTCATGACTCCGCGGGAGATGCGGACATCGTCGACGACCCCGTCGCAACCGAGCGTGCCCTCGACCAATCGCCCGATGGCGAGCTGATCCGGCGTCGGACCAGAAACGGCGACCGGCGGCTTACGTGAGAGGACTTCGCGCCCATCGACCCACAGCGTCACGGCTTCATCGCTGAAACTGACGAGCAGGTCGTGCCACTTTCCGTCCGTGATCTCGACCTGACTCTGATACTCGCCGCCGCGCCCAGGGAGATAGACGCTGAAACGTCCGCTGCCGGCATAACTGTAGACCTCCCAATGCCGCGGGCTGGCCTTAGGTCCGCCCGCCGCGAGGATGTTGAAGCGTTTTTTGCTCTCCAGCTTGCACCGCAGCTCGACGGTGAAAGGCCAGCGGAAAAAATCCTCCGTCGCCGGGTACACCTGCCCGCCGCGCAAAGCCTTGCCGAACTCGGCAGCCAAGGAAGGCACGCCCCCGGAACTTGTGGCTTGAACAGGCATCGCGGGCGCCGCCTGGACCGCATAGGTCCGATACTTGGGCTTAGGGCCAGGCGGCAGGTCATCCAGCTGCGGGACGAGGTGACGAAGCCCGTCGAGGTTATCCAAGAGTCGTCCCTCGGCATCCTCCATGGTGTGGTTAAGGATACCGATCGGACCCGCATAGCCGCTGGCCCGGACCTGTCGCAACACCTTGAGGTCTTCGGTCCCGGCCCCGATGGGCAGGATCTTACGGCCCTTCGTGTCTCCGGCGACGTCCATGCCGTTGAGGTTCAGGCAGAGCAGATGAGGCAGCATCCGCTTCAAGGCTTCGTCCAACCGGGCGAGGTGCCCGTGGCCATGGTGGAGGTTATAGACGATGCCGACGTTCGTGACGGCGTGGTGCTTCTGCAGGTGCTCGACGACGGCGACCATGTTCTCCGGCTCGCCCGACCATCCGCCGTGATTATAAAGCGCGACCTTGCTGCCGATCTTCGCGGCCTTGGCGACCACGGGCAGGAGTCCTTCGGCGGCGTTCTTCACCTTGGCTTCCTGGGTATCGCCTTTGTTGCCGGCCATCACCCAGATCTGGGGACGCAGCCGATGTTTCTCGAAAAGGGCGAACGCCTGGTCATGCGTCGACCAGAAGGCGAAGAATTCGATGCCATGCTTCTTGTAGGCGAGGATCTCGGCCTCGAATTCCGGGACGTGCTCCTGGCGCCAATCGTAGGCGACCTTGGTGAGGCCCATCTTCGCGACCATCGCGGCTCGCTGCTCGGGCGTGCGCTTCTGGTTGTCGAACGGCACGATGCACCAGGCCGCCAGGTTCTTCAGGTCATACAGCGGCTCCGCGGCAGCATGGCCGGTGAGCCCGGCCGAAAGGACGCCGACGAGCAGGAGGCGCAACCAGATGAGACGAAGGACGGACTTCATGCGGAGATGATACCACGGCCCGCCTTCCTGGGAT
>JBEDDU010000196.1:0-3121 GCA_041176065.1 Verrucomicrobiota bacterium
TCGCCCAGGAGACGAAGCCGAAGATGAAGAACAACCCCGCTATGATCGCGAGCGAGGCGCGCGTCTGCCCCGGCGTCAGGTCACGGGCATGGACGGAGTCGGGGCGCATGCGCGGGGGTGAGCCCAGCCTGTGCGGCGTTCCAGTTGGGGCAACAAAAGACCCCGGTGGTCCGGGGTCCGTTTTATTGCAGTGAAGTCGCGGCTTACGAGCAACCGCAGCCGCCGGAGCCGCAGCCACCCTGTTTCTGGGCGGCGGGTTCTTCCGCGGAGCAGCAACCGCCTTCGGAGCCTTCTTCGGATGAACAGCAGCCGCCGCCCGAGCCTTCGCCGGATCCGCAACCGCCGCCGCCGCAGCAGCCGCCCGACTGGTGCGGGTGGCCGTGGGCGAGTTCGGTCGGCTCAGCCGCGCGGACGGAGACGACCTTGATGTCGAAGTGGAGGGACTTGCCGGCGAGCTCGTGGTTGCCGTCGAGGGTGACCTCCTCGCCTTCGATCTTCTTGATCGTGAGGACGCGCATGCCGAGGTTGGTCTCGGCGTGGAAACGCATGCCGACCTGCGGGGTGTTGGCGCCGAAGGCCGAGAGGGGCACGAGCTGGATCAGTTTCTCGCTGTATTCTCCGTAGCCGAGCTGCGGCGGGACGAGCACGCTCTTCGTGTCGCCGGCGGCGAGTCCTTCGATGCCCTGTTCGAGGCCCGGGATGATGTTCTGCGCGCCGTGGAGGTACTCCATCGGGCCGCGCTCGCCGGAGGCGTCGATGAGGGTGCCCTGGTCGTCCTTCAGGGTGTATTCGATGGCGACGACGGTTTCTTTGGCTACGCGCATGGTGTTAAGGAACGTCGAACCTAAGCCCATTCCGGCCCGAGGCAAGGCGACAGGCATCTAAACCTTGACCGACCCCGTCGGGACGGCTTCCCTCAACTTCCTGCTGTTTGGGGCCGTAGCTCAGTTGGTAGAGCGCGTCGTTCGCAATGACGAGGCCGTGAGTTCGAACCTCATCGGCTCCACCAGCAGGATTTCGCCTCAGGTCCCTGGAGCTGCTTCGTCGCCCGGCAGTTCTTTGACCCCCTTGCGCGGGCGCTTCACCTCTGGCAGCGTCTCATGGGCCTGGACGTCGATGGTTGCGCCGTCCGCCAGCTGGCGCTCGGCCTTCATCTTCTCGCCTTCGGTGATCAGCTTCTCGGCGTTGTTGTAGACGCGCGAGCGAAGGGTCTCGAGCGTCAGGTTGTATTCCTTGACGGCCTTGTTGAGGCTGCCGCCGGCGTCGGCGAAATGGTCGCTGGCGATGCGCACGCCGTCATGAAGCTTTTCAGCGAGTTCGATGACTTTCTCGGCGCGTTGCTCGACCTCGACGCGGTCCCACGAGTGGGCGATGGTGCGCAGGACGGAGAGGAGGGTGGTCGGCGTCGCGATCACGACCTTCTGCCCCCAGGCGTTCTCGATCAGGAGCGGATCGACCTGAAGCGCGGTGCTGAACAGCGCCTCGCTCGGCAGGAAGAGCACCACGAATTCCGGCGACGGCTTGTACTGGTTCCAGTATTCCTTGCCTCCGAGCTTCTTGGCATGATCGGCGAGCTTGGCCGCGAAGTCCTCCAGCAGGCGCGTGCGTTCGGCTTCCGTCGTCGCCTGGCTGGCTTCGATGTAGGATTTGGTCGGCGCCTTGGCGTCCACGACGATCTTCCGGCCGCCGGGGAGGGAGATGACCATGTCCGGGCGGAGGTTGCCTTGTTCGGACGCGGTGGAGTTCTGCGTCTCGAAGTCGACATGCTCGAGCATGCCCGTCAGTTCCGCGACGCGCGAGAGCTGCAGCTCGCCCCAGCTGCCCTGCTTGTTCGTCGAAGTCATGGCCGCGGCCAGCTTGCGCGCCTCTTCCGCGACTTTCTCCGAGCGCTCATTGCTCGTCTTGAGCGAGCCTTTGAGCTCGTTGTTGGTGCGGGTCAGCTCCTCGAGTTGGCTCTTGAAGGGGGCGAACTTCTGCTCGGCCATGCCGATGAACTGCTCGCGGCTCTGCGTCAGCTGGCTCTGGGCGGCGTTGGCGAACGCTTCGCGCATCCGCTTTTCGAGCTCGGCGAAGGACGTCTTGGTCTCCTCCAAGACTCGCTGCGCCGCTGCCTTGGCTTCCTCGGCGCGAGCCTGTCCGGTCTCCGCGGCGTTGGCGCGTGCGAGCGCGTTATCACGCTCCGCCTGGAGCGAAGCGGTGTCCTGCGTGCGACGGCTTTCCGCGGCGGTCAGCAACGCTTTCGTGCTGGTGAGTTCCTGCTGCAACGCAAGGTCGGCTTGGTTCTGGGGCTGGCCGCGGCGACCTAGCAGGTAGCCGGCATAGCCGAGCGCGAGGCCCAGCAGGGTAGGGACGACGTATTCCATTGGGTTTGTTATGAAATCACACTCTGCCCGGGGCCGGGCTTTCCGCAACCTATCCCCGCGGGTCCGTCTCGATGGCCAGCGCGTTGCCGACCTCCCACGAGGCTTCGTAAGCCGCGACGTAGTCGGGCGAAGACCAGGCCGGCGCCGCGGCTTCGCCGCCGAGGCCGGCGATGAAACCGTAACGGATGGCGTGCGAGATCCGGCGCCGCCGCGGATTCTCCCGCGCGTTGCTCCACTCGAGCGCGGCGGTGAAGGCTTCGTCGGGTATCGGCGAGACGACCGAGCGCCCGACCTGCCAGGCGACGACGCCGGCATGATCGAGGTCGCTGACCCTACGCCCGGCCCCGGAGAACATCGGCACGGGGGCGTTCTGCCGGCCGGCTTCAATCTGGGCTTTGACGTGCAGCGCCAGGGCGACCCGCCAGCGTTCCTCCGGGCTCAGCAGCCCGTAGTCATACTCCGGGTCGTCCGCCGCGGTGTCCCGCAGCTCGATCTTCGCATAACGCCTCCACTTGGTCAGCCATGCCTCCCATTGTTCGGTGCCTCGGAGGGGTGGCTTGCCCAGCCAATCAGGGATATCTTCACGCATGGCGGCTCTCGGGATGTCGTTTTGAGCCTAAAAACCCCGAGGGGCAAGTAAAAGGTGAAACTATGTTCACTATCATAGGGTATCTCACTGGCTCAGGTGGGCTTACCGCCTGAATAAACCTCTTAAAAACCGATTTTTCATCGAACTATTCTCCGCCCTTGGTGTTATC
>JBEDDU010000197.1:0-4272 GCA_041176065.1 Verrucomicrobiota bacterium
GACAAGTCCAACCCCTTCACCGCGCGCCTGGCGATGAATCGCCTCTGGCAGCTCTGCTTCCGCCGCGGCCTCACGCCTTACGCCAGCGACTTCGGCAACCTCGGCGAACCGCCCTCCCACCCCGAGCTCCTCGATTGGCTCGCCGACGAGTTCATGGCCAAGGGCTGGGACCAGAAGGCCATGACCCGCCTCGTCGTGACCAGCGCCGCCTACCGTCGCTCGAGCCAGCACCCCGACGTCGCGCGCGGCCAGCTCAAGGACCCGCAGAACATCCTGCTGTGGCGCTTCCAACCCCAGCGCCTCGAGGCCGAGCAGATCCGCGACGCGATCTACGCCGCCTGCGGCGACCTCAAGGCCGACAAGCAGGCCGGCCCCAGCGTCATCTACGGCGAACCCGTGCGCAGCATCTTCACGCGCATCATGCGCAACAACCGCGACCCGCTGGCCGACATCTTCGACGCGCCGCAGTGGTTCAGCAGCGCGTCCTCGCGCGACGTGACCACCACGCCCATCCAGTCGCTCCTGCTGCTCAACAGCCCGTTCATGCTCAAGCGCGGCGAGACGCTCGCGCGCCGCGTGATCGGCGAAGCCCCGGGCGACGAGGCCGCGCAGGTCCGCCGGCTGTATCAACTGCTCTTCGCCCGCGCGCCCTCCGCCGCCGAAGCCAAGCGCGCCTCCGCGTTCCTCGATGAAGTCCGCGGCCAGCGCGCTTCCGCCGTCGTGACGTCCGCCATCGCCCGCGACTTCCAGCCGGAGAAGGTGCCCTTCCGCGACGGCCAGGGGGCGCAGTTCGCCGCCGGCCACCGCCGCCCCTTCTTCGCCCCCGGCCCGAAGCCGGACGACCTCGCCGCCGGCTTCACCATCGAAGCGGTCATCGTCCCGCGCTCCATCAGCGACAGCGGCGCCGTCCGCGTGATCGCCGCGCAGACGGGCAAGGGCAAGGCGGACGGCTTCTGGCAGTTCGGCGTCACGGGTCAGAAATCCCGTCGCGCCCCCAAGGTCCTGGTGCTCCAGGCCTACGGTCCGCTCCTCGGCGGCGCGTTCGGCGAGGCGGTCGCCTTCTCCAACCTGCGCGTCGAACTCAACAAGCCCTACTACGTCGCGGCCTCCGTGCGCTACGCCACTCCCGAAAAGCCGGGCGAGGTCGCCTTCACCCTCAAGGATCTTTCCAACGATGACGAGCCCCTGCTCCATGACGCCGTGAAGCATGGCCTCACCGGCGTGAAGACGGCGGCCGCTCCCCTGCAACTGGGCGGCAAGAACAGCGACGCGGAGGGCTCCTTCCACGGCGTCGTCGACGAGGTCCGCTTCAGCGCCGGCGCGCTCCCCGAGGAGCAGCTGCTCTACTCGACCGAAGAGGTGCGTCCCTCGACCTTGGGCTTCTGGCGTTTCGAAGCCAAGACGGGCACGATGAGCGATTCCTCCGGCCGAGGCCGCGAACTCTCCGTCGGCGCGGCGAAGGCCGAAGCCGCGCCCAAGGCCGAGCAGATCCCGATGGCCGCGCTCTGCCACGCCCTCCTCAACTCCTCCGAATTCCTTTACGTCGAATGAACGACCCACGCTGCCATCGCATCGAAGCCTCGACGTCGCGCCGCGACTTCCTCTTCAACGCCGGCCTCGGCCTCGGCGCCATGGCCTTCAGCGACCTGCTCGCGAAGGACATCGTCGTCCCCGCCCCCGGCACGCCCCTCCAGCCCGGCGTCGGCCAGATCAAGCCCCGCGCCAAGAGCGTCATCTTCCTCTTCATGGAAGGAGGCCCGTCGCAGATGGACCTCCTCGACCCGAAGCCGCTGCTCAACCAGCTCGCCGGCCAGCGGCTGCCGGACAGCTTCGGCACGGTCATCACCGCGATGGGCGAGGCCAAGGCCCCGCTCCTCGGCTCGAAGCGCCAGTGGAAGCAGCACGGCCAGTCCGGCCAGTGGTTCTCCGACTGGATCCCGCACATCGCCTCCTGCGCCGATGACCTCGCGGTCATCCGTTCCTGCAAGGCGGACGGCATCAACCACTCCGCCGGCGTGTGCCAGATGAACACCGGGTCGATCCTCGCCGGCAAGCCGTCGCTGGGCTCCTGGATCAACTACGGCATCGGCTCCGAGAACAGCAACCTGCCCGCGTTCATCGTGATGCAGGACAACCAGAGCACGGTCATCAACGGACCGCGCAACTGGGGCGCCGGCTTCATGCCCGCCGGCTACCAGGGCGTCCGTATCCAGGGCGGCTCCGAACCCATCCCGAACCTCAACACGCCGGAGGCCGTCGCCGCCGACCTGCAGAACAGCAAGCTGCGCCTGATCAACAGCGTGAACAAGGAGTTCGCCGCGCGCTACCCCGACCGCACCGAACTCGGCGCCCGCCTCGCCGGCTACGAGATGGCCGCGCGCATGCAGGCGGAAGCCCCGGGCGTCGTCGACCTGACCGGCGAGACCGAGGCCACCCGCAAGCTCTACGGACTCGACGACAAGACGACCGAGAGCATGGGCCGTCTGTGCCTGCTTTCCCGCCGCATGGTCGAACGCGGCGTGCGCTTCGTCCAGATCTACCACGGGGCCGGCTCCAAATGGGACGCCCACTCCAAGATCGAAAGTAACCACGCCGGCCTCTGCGCCTCGATGGACAAGCCCGTCGCGGGCCTGCTCAAGGACCTGAAATCCCGCGGGCTGCTCGAGGACACGCTCGTCGTCTGGGGAGGCGAATTCGGGCGCACCCCGATGTCCGAGAAAGGCGACGGCCGCGACCATAACCCCACCGGTTTCTCGATGTGGATGGCCGGCGGCGGCGTGAAAGGCGGCCAGACGATCGGCAGCACCGACGACCTCGGCCTGCGCGCCGCGGAGACCCCTCTGCACGTCCACGACCTCCACGCGACCATCCTCTGGCTGCTCGGCATCGACAACATGGGCCTGACCTATCGCTACAAAGGCCGCCCGGAACGCCCGACGCAGAACGAAGGCGAGCCGTATAAGAAGATCGTCGGGTAGGCGTAGCCTACCCGAGGGACAGAGAGAGGGCCAGAGCCAGAGCTAGGGCCAGAGATAGGGCTAGGGACAGGGCTAGGTAATACTGGAAGGGGCAGCACCTCGTGCCGCCCTAGTTGCATTTTGGAATGACTGTCCCTAGCCCCAGCCCTAGCCCTAGCCCTGATTCTAGCCCTTCTGCAGCTTCGCCAACTTCTCCCCTGCCGCCTTCAGCGTCTCCTCCTTCTTGGCGAAGTGGAAACGGACGTAGCGGTGCTCGGGTTCACGGAAGAACGACGAGCCAGGGACGCCGGCGACGCCGATCTCCTTGATGAGCCACTCGGCGGCCTCGGTGTCGGTCTTGAAACCGAGGGGCGAGACGTCGAGGAGCGAGTAATAGGCGCCCTGTGGTTCGGTGAACTTGAGTCCGGTCTGCTTCAGGATCGAAGTGAACAAGGTCCGCTTGGCCGCGTAGAGTTCGCCGAGGCCGGCGTAATAGGAGTCAGGCAGCTCGAGGCCCGCGACGGCGGCCTCCTGCAACGGCGCGGCCGCGCCGACGGTGAGGAAGTCGTGCACCTTGCGGGCCTGGGCGATGACGTGCGGGGCGGCCTGCACGTAACCGAGACGCCAGCCGGTGATGGAATACGTCTTCGAAAGCGAGTTGCAGGTGATGGTGCGCTCGAAGGCGCCCGGGAGCGCCGCGAAATGCACGTGCGCATGCGGAGCGTAGACGATGTGCTCGTAAGGCTCGTCGGTGATGACGAACGCGTCGTGCTGCTCGGCCAGGCGGAGGATCGTCAGCAGCTCGGCGCGAGTGAAGACCTTGCCGCTCGGGTTCGAAGGATTGCAGACGATGATGGCCTTGGGCTTCTGCGCGAAGGCCTTGGCGAGTTCGTCCGGATCGAAGTCGAACGTCGGCGCGCGCAGCGGCACGTAGATCGGCTCGGCGCCGGAGAGGATCGCATCGGCGGCGTAGTTCTCGTAGAACGGCGAGAAGACGATCACCTTATCGCCCGGATTGCAGGCGGTCATCATCGCGACCATCATCGCCTCGGTGCTGCCGCAGGTGACGACGAGGTGCTGATCGGGGTCGATCGCCAGGCCGCTGAAGCGGTTGATCTTCTTGGCGAGGGCCTGGCGGAAACGCGGGGCACCCCAGGTCACGGCATACTGGTGATGCGGGCCGCGCGTGGCGCGCTCCAGGGCGGCCAGCAGCTCCTCGGGCGGGGAGAAGTCAGGGAAGCCCTGCGAAAGGTTGATGGCCCCGTGCTGGTTGGCCAGGCGGGTCATGCCGCGGATGACGGATTCGGTGAAACCG
>JBEDDU010000198.1:0-2936 GCA_041176065.1 Verrucomicrobiota bacterium
CTCGCCCTGGCCTACGCCTGGATCGTGGCCCTCGGCTTCATCTCCATCCCTCTCGCCGTGCTCACCGGCTGCCTGAAGTAACACCCAGCGCCCCGCCCCCATGAAACTCGACTCCAAGATCCCCGCCGGCCCGCTGGCCGACAAGTGGAACAACCACAAGGCGAAGCTCCGCCTGGTGAACCCGGCCAACCGCCGCAAGTACCACATCATCGTGGTCGGTTCCGGCCTCGCCGGGTCCGCCGCCGCCGCCTCGTTCGCCGAGATGGGTTACGAGGTCTCCTGCTTCTGCTACCAGGACAGCCCGCGCCGCGCCCACTCGATCGCCGCGCAGGGCGGCATCAACGCCGCGAAGAACTACCAGAACGACGGCGACAGCGTCCGCCGCCTCTTCCAGGACACCATCAAGGGCGGCGACTACCGCGCCCGCGAAGCCAACGTCTACCGCCTCGCCCAGGTCTCGGTGAACATCATCGACCAGTGCGTCGCCCAGGGCGTGCCTTTCGCCCGTGAATACGGAGGCCTCCTCGCCAACCGCTCCTTCGGCGGCGCCCAGGTCTCCCGCACCTTCTACGCCCGCGGCCAGACCGGCCAGCAGCTCCTCATCGGCGCCTACTCCGCGCTCTCCCGGCAGATCGGCCTCGGCACGGTGAAGATGCACACCCGCCACGAGATGCTCGACCTCGTCCTCGTCGACGGCAAGGCCAAGGGCATCGTCACGCGCGACCTCGTCACCGGCGCGATCGAGTCCTGGTCCGCCGACGTCGTGGTGGTCTGCACCGGCGGCTACGGCAACGTCTTCTACCTCTCCACCAACGCGCAGGGCTGCAACGTCACCGCGACCTACCGCGCCCACCGCCGCGGCGCCGGTTTCGCCAACCCCTGCTACACGCAGATCCACCCGACCTGCATCCCGGTGCACGGCGAAGACCAGTCCAAGCTCACCCTGATGTCCGAGTCGCTCCGCAACGACGGCCGCGTCTGGGTGCCCAAGAGCGCCGCCGACTGCGCCAAGCCCGCCGCCGAGATCCCCGAGGACGCGCGCGACTACTTCCTCGAACGCAAGTATCCGAGCTACGGCAACCTCGCTCCGCGCGACATCGCCTCCCGCGCCGCCAAGGAAGTCTGCGACGAAGGCCGCGGCGTCGGCCAGATGGTCGACGGCAAGCGTCTCGGCGTCTACCTCGACTTCTCCGCCGCGATCCAGCGCCTCGGCGAGGCCGAGATCCGCGCCCGCTACGGCAACCTGTTCGACATGTATGAGAACATCACCGGGGAGAACGCGTACAAGCAGCCGATGCGCATCTTCCCGGCGGTGCACTACACGATGGGCGGCCTCTGGGTGGACTACAACCTGCAGTCCAACATCCCCGGTCTCTTCGTCGGCGGCGAAGCCAACTTCTCCGACCACGGCGCCAACCGCCTCGGCGCTTCCGCGCTCATGCAGGGCCTCGCCGACGGCTATTTCGTCCTGCCTTACACGGTGACCGATTACCTCGCCGGCGAGAAGCCCGGCAGCCGTCCCTCCAAGGACGCCCCGGAATTCAAGGCCGTCGTCAAGGACGTCAACGACCGCGTCGCCAAGCTCCTCTCGATCAACGGCACGAAGTCGCCCCGCTACTACCACAAGGCGCTCGGCAAGATCACCTGGGAGAAGTGCGGCATGGCCCGCGACAAGGCCGGCCTCGAGCAGGCGATCCGCGACCTCCAGGCGCTCCGCGAGGACTTCTGGAAGAACGTGAAGGTCGTCGGCACCGGCGACGCCCTCGCCCCCGAGCTCGAACGCGCCGGCCGCGTGGCCGACTTCCTCGACTTCGGCATCATGATGTGCCTCGACGCGCTCACCCGCGAAGAATCCTGCGGCGGCCACTTCCGCACCGAACACCAGGACGCCGGCGAGGCCAAGCGCGACGACGCGCAGTACGCCCACGCCGCCGTCTGGCAGTGGACCGGCGACGGTCAGCTCCCCGTCCGCCACGTCGAACCCCTCGTCTACGAGGAGACCCAACTCTCCACCCGCTCTTACAAGTAACCACCATGGTCCAGGACAACGGAAAAGAAACCACCCTCGCGCTCAAGCTGCGCGTCTGGCGTCAGCGCCGCGGCCAGCCCGGCGCCTTCGAGGAGCATTCCCTCGCGGCGGTGCCGACCTCGGCCTCGTTCCTCGAGATGATGGACATGCTCAACGAGCAGCTCATCAAGCAGGGCAAGGACACCTTCGCCTTCGACCATGACTGCCGCGAAGGCATCTGCGGCATGTGCTCGATGACGATCAACGGCATGCCCCACGGCCCTCTCCCGGGCGTGACGACCTGCCAGCTGCACATGCGCAACTTCCGCGACGGCGAGACGATCACCGTCGAGCCGTGGCGCGCCCGCGCCTTCCCGGTCCTCAAGGACCTCGCCGTCGACCGCTCCGGCTTCGACAAGGTGATCCAGTCCGGCGGCTTCATCACCGTCCGCACCGGCTCCGCCCCCGAGGCCAACAACATCCCGGTGCCCAAGCCCGTCGCCGACGAGGCCATGGACGCCGCGGAATGCATCGGCTGCGGCGCCTGCGTCGCTTCCTGCAAGAACGGCTCCGCGATGCTCTTCGTCGGCGCCAAGATCAACCACCTCAACATCCTCCCCCAGGGGCAGGCCGAGCGCGACCGCCGCACCCTCGCCATGGTCAAGACGATGGACGAGGCCGGCTTCGGCAACTGCACCAACTACGGCGAGTGCCAGGCGCACTGTCCGAAGAGCATCACGCTCGACGTCATCGCCAAGCTCAACCGCGACTATCTCCGCGCCCGCGTGAAGGAGTTCTTCTCCTCCACCGGCAAGCCTTCCAAGGGCGGGGAGTGAGCGCGGCGCGCTGCGCCGCGAGGGTGACGTGGGCAAGGTGACACGTTGACACGGGGAAATTCAGAGGGGCGCCATCCGGCGCCCTTCTTGTT
>JBEDDU010000199.1:0-4860 GCA_041176065.1 Verrucomicrobiota bacterium
CGCCTGCCGATCTCGGCCTGGTTCGGCGCCTGGTCGCTGCTCCTCGCCTACGGCATCTCGATCCCGCTCGGCGTGGCCAAAGCCTTGAACCGCGACGGATGGTTCGACCGCGGCTCCTCGCAGGTGCTCTTCATCCTCTACTCGATCCCGGGCTTCATCCTCGCCGTCGCCGCCCTGCAGTTCCTCTGCTTCCAGCTCGGCTGGTTCCCCACGAAGGGCTTCGACTGGGATTCCCTGACCTGGGGCGGCCGCCTGCATCACACCATCGTCCCGCTGGCCTGTGAGATGGTCGGCGCGTTCACGGCGCTCACGCTGTTCACGCGCAACGGGCTATTGGACAATCTCGCGGCCGACTACGTCCGCACCGCCAAGGCGAAAGGCCTCAGCCACGGACGTATCGTGTATGTCCACGCGCTCCGCAACGCGCTCATCCCGCTGGCGGCGACCTTCGGCGGCAACCTCGGCTTCTTCCTCACGGGCTCGTTCCTCATCGAGGTCACGTTCAACATCCCCGGGCTGGGCCTGCTCGGGTACGACGCGCTCACGCACCGCAACTTCCCCGTCTTCCTCGGGCTCCTCACCCTCTCCAGTCTGGCGATGCTCATCGGCAACATCGTCTCCGACCTCTGCGTCGCCGCCGTCGACCCGCGCATCCGGTTCGACAAATCCGCATGAGCCTGCTCGACCCCATCACCCTGCAGCGCTTCGCGCGCTTCCGACGCCATCGCGCCGGCTGGTGGTCCTTGCTCGGCCTGCTGGCCCTGTCGGTGCTCGCCCTGCTCGGCCCGCTGCTCGTGGGCAACCGCCCGCTCATCCTCAAGGTCGACGGCGTCACGCGCTTCCCCGTCTTCGCCGGCTATGTCTCAGGACGTGAGCTCGGCCTGAAGATCGAAGGCGAGCCCAACTACCGGCTCCTCGCCGAAGAGTTGAAGCGCGACGGACGTGGCTGGCTCATCATGCCGCCGATACCGTTCGCCCCCGATGAAGTCTGCGAAGTCATGCCGGAGGTATCGCGCGACGCCGAGGGACGCTGGCAGGATCCTCGCGGCGTCATCGCCGAAGGGCGCATCTTCACGCTCAACGCCGACGGCACCCGCCGGCAGACCTGGACCATCGTCAACGGGCGCCCCTCCGGCGACGCGCGCCTGTTCGCCGACGGCGCCGGCCTCGCCCGCGCGAAATTCGTCGACGGCCAGCTCGTGCGTCGCGTGCCCGCCACGGACCGCACCGACTGGCAGCCCGGCGAAGGCCTGCGCACCCTGATCCCGTCGCCTTGCCCGCCCGGGCTGGACGGACACTGGCTCGGCACCGATGAATCGGGGCACGATATCGTCGCGCGCCTGTTCGGCGGCTTCCGCCTGCTGCTCCTCGCCGCCCTCATCTTCCTCCCCTGCGTCTACGGCGTCGGCCTCGCGCTCGGCGCCGCGATGGGCTACTTCGGCGGCTGGTTCGACCTCGTCCTGCAGCGGGTGATGGAAATCTGGTCCAACATACCCTTCCTCTACGCCATCATCTTCCTCGCGAGCCTGCTGGAGCCCTCGCTCGCCATCCTGATCCTGATCCTCGTGGCCTTCTCCTGGATCGGCCTCGCCCAGCAGCTCCGCGCCGCGGCCTACCAGGTCTCCGCCCGCGACTTCGTGACCGCCTCGCGCGCCCTCGGCGCCGGCCACGTCCGCATCATCTGGAGCCACATTCTGCCGAACTGCGCGACGGTGATCCTCACCACGCTGCCCTTCAGCCTGCACGGTTTGGTGTTCTCGCTCTCCGCGCTCGACTACCTCGGCTTCGGCCTGCCGCCCACCGAACCCTCGTGGGGCGACCTGCTCCACCAAGCCAAGGAGAACTGGCACGCCTGGTGGATCCTCGGCCCCACGCTCGGCTGCCTCGTCGGCACCATGGTCATGATCAACTTCATCGGCGAAGCGCTCCAGGACGCCTTCGACCTCCGCCGCCAGCAACGATGAGATTCCTTCTCGCCCTCCTCTGCCTGGCCGGACTTGTCCGCGCCGAGACGTATCAGGACCCCAAGGCCAAGGCCTTCTACGAAGCGCACCCGGACTTCTTCCGCTTCGCCCAGCCGGCCGACCTCCCCAAGGACCTCGCCTGGAAGGACGGCTCGGAGCAGACGGAGTTCGCCGATCCGCGGGCGGTCCGCGGCGGCGTGCTGCGTCAGTTCATGGCCTCGACGCCGCCGACGCTGCGACGCGTGGGGCCGAACGCCAACAACGGCTTCCGCGGGGAGCTTTACGACAACAACGACTTCGGCCTGCTCGCGGGCCATCCGAACACCGACGAGACCATCCCCGCGCTGGCGACGAGCTGGGCGATGTCCGCCGACGGGCTGACGGCCTACTTCCGCCTCGACCCGAACGCGAAGTTCACGGACGGGCAGCCGATCACGGCCGACGACTTCTTCTTCACGTTCTACTTCCACCGGTCTCCTTGGGCCAAGGCCGACTGGTATGCCGACCACTACACCCGCGAGTGGGGCGGCATCACGAAGTTCGACGACCACACGATCGCCATCAAGGCGCCGCGCAAGCGCCCCTATCAGCTTGAGCTGCTCGGCGGCCTCCGGCCGACGCCCCGCCAGTTCTTCAAGGACTTCGGCCCGAATTACGAGAAGGCCTACAACGACCGCTTCCAGCCGACCACCGGCCCGTACTACGTCAAACCCGAGGACTTCGTCCGCGAGAAGTCCCTCACGCTGACCCGCGTGACCGATTGGTGGGGCGACCGTCGCAAATATTACCGTCACCGGTTCAACCCTGACGCCATCCATTACGGGGTGATCCGCGACATCGACAGCGCCTACAACTCGATGCTGGCGGGCGAGATCGACTTCATGCCGATCATGATGCCGCGCTACTGGTATGGCACCAACGAGAAGAAGGCCTACCAGCTCGGCTACCTCGCCAAGGCCCAGTTCTTCAACGACATCCCCCGCCCGCCTTACGGACTCTACCTCAACACGCAGCGGCCGATGCTGTCCGACCTCAACGTGCGCGTCGGCCTGCAGCACGCCACCGACTTCCAGAGGGTCATCGACGGATTCTACCGCGGCGACTACGAGCGCCTGCAGCAGTTCAGCGAAGGCCTCGGCAAGTTCACCGACCCCTCCATCCGCGTCCGCCGCTACTCGCCGGAACTGGCCCGCGCCGCCTTCGCCAAGGCCGGCTTCACGCGGGAAGGGCCGGACGGCATCCTCATGAACGCCGCCGGGGAGCGCCTCTCCTTCCGCCTCACCTTCGACACTTCCGACCGGCGCAAATACCTCGCCACCCTCGTGGAGTCCGCCCGCCGCTGCGGCGTCGAACTGCGCCCCGAGACGCTCGAGCACACCACGATGTATCGCAAGGTCATGGAGAAGAACCATGACATCGTCTTCTGGGCCTGGTCCGTCTCGAGCCGCCTCCCCCAGCTCTGGGAGTCGCATCATTCCGAGAACGCCGTCGAAGTGCTCGCGGACGGACGCAAGGTGCCGAAGCGCCAGACGAACAACATCACCGGTGTCGACGACCCGGAGCTGTCCAAGCTGATCGACCGTTTCCGCGACGCCACCGAGGAGGACGAGATGGTCCGGCTCTCCTTCGCGATGCAGCGCCGCATCCACGACCTGGCGGACTTCATCCCCGGCTTCAAGGTGCCGGGCTACCGCATCGCCCACTGGGGCTGGGTGAAGTTCCCCGAAGGCTTCGACGTCCGCGCCGCCGAGGACCCGGGTCAGCATGGGCTTTTCTGGCTCGACCCGGCCCAACGCGAAACCGATCTCAGGGATTTCCGCGACGGCAAGGTGCGCGGTGCCCCGAAGACCGTCGTCGAAGACCGCTGGCGCGCCGAATGAACTTCGTTCTTCCTTCCCCTTCGTCCCTGCCCGACCTATGTTGAAGCCCATGTCCGCCGAGCCCCTCCTGAGAGTCCAGGACCTCAGCGTCACCTTCCGCAACGGTGACCGGGAGACCGTCGCCGCCCAAGGGGTGAGCTACGAGCTGGCCGCCGGCGAGGTCCTGGCGGTGGTCGGCGAATCCGGTTCCGGCAAGTCCGTCACCGCCCTGGCCCTGACCCGCCTCCTTCCGCCTGCCCCCGGTTGCGCGCTCGGCGGCTCCGTTCGCCTGGCCGGGGTCGAGCTCCTGACCTTGCCCGAAGACCAGCTCGCCAAGGTCCGCGGCGGCTCCATCGCCTATATCTTCCAGGAACCCGGTAGTTCCTTGAATCCGGTCTACACGATCGGCTTCCAGATCGGCGAAGCCATCGCGCTCCATCGTCCGGAGATCAAGGACGTCCGGGCCGAAGTCGTCCGCGCCCTTGCGGAGGTCCACATCAACGACCCCGAACGCGTCGCGGACCAATACCCCCACGAACTCTCGGGCGGCATGCAGCAGCGCGCGATGATCGCGATGGCCCTGGCCTGCGACCCGAAGATCCTCGTGGCCGACGAGCCGACCACCGCGCTCGACGTCACCATCCAGAAGGAGATCATGGACCTGCTCGCCCGCCTCCGCCGCGAGCGCGGCATGAGCATCATCCTGATCACGCATAATTTCGGCATCGTCGCGAACTTCGCCGACAAGGTGCAGGTCATGTGGAAGGGCCGCATCGTCGAGAGCGGCCCCGTCGCCCAGGTCATGCGCGAGCAGACCCACCCGTACACCAAGGCGCTGATCGCCTGCATCCCGCGCCTCGGCCAACGCCGCCGACGCCTCACCACCCTCTCCGAGGAACTCAAGGTCTCCCGATGAGCGACAACCTGCTCGAAATCAGCGGACTCTCCGTCCACTACCCCGGCCGCGCCGCCTGGTTCTTCCAGAAGGCCGCCCCGAAGAAGGCCGTGGACGACATCTCGTTCGTCGTGCCCAAGGG
>JBEDDU010000200.1:0-6168 GCA_041176065.1 Verrucomicrobiota bacterium
GTCGCGCTCGCCGGCCTCCGGCACGGCCTGGACGTCGGCGGCGTCGACCGCCCGAAACCCACGGCCGTCGAGGAATACGCGGCTTTCCTCAGCGCCGACCTCTGGTTGCTGCTGGCGGTCGGGTCGTTCTGGACCGCCGTGCTGTGCGTGGCCGGGCCGAGGCTGCGCGGGCGGGCGGCGGGCGAGGTCAACCAATGGACCCGCGTGGGCGCGCTCACCGTGCTCGCCCTGTGCCTGCCCGGACTGTGGGGCGGCCGGTCGCTCGACGCGCGCGCCGTCGTCCGCCGCCCGGAAACCTCCCTCCGCCTCACCCCGACCCGGGACGGCGAACCGCTGCGCGGCGTGGCCGAAGGCGACGTCGTCCGGACCGAGCGCATGCTCAACGGCCACGTGCGCGTCCGTACCGCCGACGGCAAGACCGGCTGGGTGCGCGCCGGCGAGATCGAAGGCGTGCGCGGCCCCGGCCTCCCGGCGGACCTCGATCAGAAGGCGGCGCCCTGAGCCTTTCGCCTTGGAGGGAAGGGCGCGGTCGGCTTGGATGCTGACGTGCGCCTCCTCGACCGCCACGTCCTGACCGAAACCGCCGTCGCGGGCGGCGCCGCCACGGGCGCGTTCGTGTTCGTGATGGTCGCGGGCAACGTGCTCAACCAGGTCTCCGGAGCCATCGCCGCCGGACGCGTCGACGGCTGGGAGGGGCTCGAGCTGATCGCCTTGCTCATCCCCGGCGTCCTCCCGTACGCGCTGCCGCTCGGACTCCTGACCGGCGTCCTCCTGGCCTTCGGGCGCATGGGCTCGCAGCAGGAGATCACCGCCATGAAGGCCAGCGGCCTCGGCCTCGGCCGCATCGCGCGGCCCGCCCTGCTCCTCGCCGCCGCCTGCGCCCTGCTGTCCGCGTGGCTCAACCTCGAGGTCGCGCCCGCCGCCAACACCGAATACCGCCGCCTTCTCGTCGGCTCGGCGAAAGACAATCCGGCCTCGGTGATCGTGCCCGGGCAGCTCAACCGCCAGTTCCCCGGGATGGTCATCCGCGCGGCCGCTCGCGACGGCGAAGTCCTCCGCGACTTCTGGCTCTGGCGCGTCGACGACCGCGGCCGCCTCACGCAGACGATCCACGCCCGGGAAGCCCGCCTGGCGCGCGCGGTCTCGCAGGCGGGCGAAGGCGTCCTGCGCATCACGCTCACCGACGCGCGGGTCGACGCCCGGCCGGCGGGCGACCAGGCCTTCCTGCAGCCGTCCTCCTTCGCGACCGCCGCCGCGTCGACGATCGAACTCCCCGCCTCGGGCATCTTCAAGGACGGCGCGAACTTCCAACGCAAGCTCCGCTGGCTCACGACGCGGGAACTGCTCGCGGCCGCCGAGACGGGCTGGGACGTGCCTCCCGACGCCGACGCGCGGACGCTCGCCCGCGGCCGGATGGTCGCGCGGACGCAGCTCATGGCGCACCTCGCGGGCGCCTTCTCGGTCTTCTCCCTCGCGTTCCTGGCCGTGCCCCTCGCCGTCCGTGTCGGCCGCTCCGAGACGTTCGTCAACGCCGCCGTCGCCCTCGCGATCGCGCTGACCTACTACCTGCTCACCGCGATGGCGAGCTACGTGAAGGACCCGGACCTGCGGCCGGACCTGCTCGTCTGGGCTCCCAATGCGCTGGTCCTGGCGGCCGGCGCCTGGCTGCTGCGCCGGGCCGCGCGCCACTGAGCGGGCTCACTTCTCCCGCTGGTACCAGGCGAAGAAGGCGTAGCCCATGCAACCGAGCGCGAAGACTTCGTTGAAACCCTTCATGATGACGGCCCCGAGGATCATGTCCGCGGTGGCCGTCAGCTCGCTCACGCGGGGCGCGAGCCGGTAGGTCTCGTAGATCGGGTGGTCGCCGAAGATGAGGACCGCCCAGAGCGGCAGGTCCGCCACCATCAGGCCGAAAGCGTAGAAGATCGCCATGCCGTAGCCGATGCGCGGCAGGCGACGCGACAGCGAGAAAAGCGGCCAGACCATCAGGATCGCGGGCAGGAACATCGACCAGTGCTCGATCACGTGCAGCGGACGGCTGCGGAGCGCGGCCTCATAGAGCTCCGGGAAGTGCCACATCGAGAAGCAGAGCGTGAAGATCAGGCCGCCGGCGACCGGATGGACGAGGAAGGCGAGGGCGCGGGCGAGCCGCGGCCGGCGCTCCAGGAAGCCGTCGACGAGTTCGGGCGGCAGGCCCGTGACGATCAACGGAGCCGAGACATAGATAAGCAGCATGTGCTGCAGCATGTGGGCCCAGAACAGGAAACTCTCGCCGAGCTGGTCCAGCGGCGAGCCGACGGCGACGTAGCCGACGAGCACGCCCAGATGGAAACGCACCGCATGCCAGACGGGATACTCCGCCCGGCCCGGCAGCCAGCGCGCACGGTAAGGCCCGCAGGCCAGGGCATGCGCCCAGGATGCGCCGACGACCAGAAGCAGCAGGAGCGGCTCCGTGTGCCAGTGCAGGGGGACGTTCATCACCGATGATATGAAGCGCGCGGGGACGTCCCCGCAAGCGTGGGCACGAAAAAGGCCGCCGTTCGCACGGAGGCCTTCGACGGTCGGCGATCGGCCGGGCTCAGCTGAACCAGCGCGTGTCGAGGCGGTCGGCCGTGAACAGGGTCAGGACCGCGGCATACGTCGCGAAGGCGACGAACAGGCCGGCGAGGAAGCACCAGAAGAGCAGGCGCTTGTCGTAGATCAGGTGCATGAACCAGAGGATGACCGCGAAGAACTTGCCGGCGGACATCAGGGTCAGGATCGTGAAGATGACGGCGGTCGGCAGCGGCAGGTAGATCAGGACGATCTCGGCGCCGGTGACGACGGCCAGCCAGAGGGCCAGCACGATGAAGTGGTGGTAGCGACGGACTTCCTCGGCGAGGAAGGCCTTGCTCGGAGCGGCTTCGTGGGAAGAGGACATGGTCGGGAAGGCGGGTTATTTGACGACGGCGGGCAGGCCCGAACCCCAGATGCCGTAGGGCCCGAGGTATTCGACGAGGTAGACGGCCGTGAAGATGATGATCCACACGATGTCGACGAAGTGCCAGTAGAGGCCCGCGACTTCGACGTCGAGGGCGCCCATGTGGCCGCCGAGCTTGCCGGTGAAGCTGTAGAAATAGAGCAGGATGAGCCAGAGCACGCCGATGGCCACGTGCGTGCCGTGCGTGCCGGTGAGCACGTAGAAGGTCGAGCCGAGGACGCTGTTCTGGATGGTCAGTCCCTTGTGGTAGAAGTGCGTGAACTCGAAGACCTGGCAGCCCAGGAAGATCAGGCCGAAGACGATCACGCCGAGGACGTTGCGGCGGAAGGACTTCACCTGGCCCTTGTGCATCGCGGAGACGGCGAGCGCCATCAGGAACGAGGACATCAGGAGGATGAACGTCGAGAAGGACGTCAGCTCGATGGAGAACAGCTCCTGGATGAAGCGCTGGTGGCCTTCCGCATCGGTGAAGCCGGCGGGGAAGAGCTTGCGGTACAGCAGGTGGGTCGAGATCAGCGTGCCGAAGAACATGCAGTCCGAGGCCAGGAAGAGCCACATGATGAGCTTCTTGTGGTCGATCCCGGTGGAGGTGGGCGCTTCGTGCGCGGCGGCGTGGTCAGACATGGAAGGTCAGAATTCGAGGTTGGGATTACGACGGGCTCAGTGGGCGACGGTCTCGGCCGGAGCCGGGGCGCCGGACGGAGCCGGGGTCTTGAGCATGTAACCGCCCGGGCCTTCGAGGGCCCAGAGCCAGATGCCGAGGAAGAGGACGCCGAGGCCGGCGATGACGATCCAGCCGGCGTGCGGGACGCCCATGGACATCATCGGCATGCCGAAGCCGGCGAAGAGGAAGCCGGCGGAGGCCAGCAGGGGCATCCAGGACTGGCTGGGCATGTGGACGCCGGCTTCGCCGCCGTCGTTCTCGGCGCCGATCTTCTTGGCGCCGTGCTTGTGCTCGAAGAAGGCGTCGCGGGTGGCGATGACCGGGGCCTGGGCGAAGTTGTACTCCGGCACCGGCGAAGGCAGCGACCACTCGAGGGTGCGGCCGTCCCACGGATCGTTGCCGCACTTCTTGCCGCGCAGGGCGGTCCAGGCGAGGTTGCCGAAGATGATCACGATGCCGATGCCGAGCATGTAGGCGCCGTAGGTCGAGACCATGTTCCAGGTCTCCCAGCCGTTGCCGGCGTGGTAGGTGTGCGTGCGGCGCGGCTGTCCGGCGAGGCCGAGGTAGTGCATCGGGCCGAAGGCGAGGTTGAAGCCGAGGATGACGAGCGCGGAGCCGAGGTAGCCGAGCGGGGCGTTGGGCATGCGGCCGAAGATCTTGGGGAACCAGAAGTAGAGGCCGGAGAGGAGGCCGAGGAGCACGCCGCCCACGAGCACGTAATGGAAGTGAGCGATGACGAAGTAGCTGTCCTGCTGCTGGGAGTCGGCGGGGGCCGAGGAATGCATGACGCCGGAGAAGCCGCCGCACATGAACATCCAGATGAAGCCGAGGGCGAGGACCATCGGCGGGGTGAAGCGGATGCGTCCGCCCCAGATGGTGCCGAGCCAGTTGAAGATCTTCACGCCCGTCGGGACGGCGATGGCCATCGTGAGGAGCGAGAAGGCGGCGGTCGGCACGGGTCCGAGGCCGGTGGTGAACATGTGGTGGCTCCAGACGGCGAAACCGAGGAAGCCGATGACGGCGCCGGAGAAGACGATGATCGGGTAGCCGAAGAGCGACTTGCCGGTGAAGGTCGGCAGGACTTCCGAGACGATGCCCATCGCCGGCAGGACGAGGATGTACACCTCGGGGTGGCCGAAGATCCAGAAGAGGTGCTGCCAGAGGACGGGCTGACCGCCCATCGAGGGGTTGAAGAAGTTGGCGCCGAAGGAGCGGTCGAACATGAGCTCGATGAGCGCGACGGTGATCGCCGGGAAGGCGAGGATGATGAGGACGGCGGTCACGAGGGTCATCCAGGTGAAGACCGGCAGGCGCATCATCGTCATGCCCTTGGCGCGCATGTTGATGATGGTGCAGATGAAGTTGAACGAAGCCGCGAGCGAGGCGACGCCGAGGATCTGGATGCCGATGATCCAGAAGTCGGTGCCGACGCCGGTGAAGCGCAGGGCCTGGCCGTTGGCGCCGAAGGTGCCGGAGAGCGGCGCGTAGCTGAACCAGCCGTTGGCGGGGGCGAAGTCCGTGTAGACGAGCGCCTTGTACCAGGCGAAGGAGTCGAGCCAGCCGGCGAGGTGCGCGAACTCGAAGAGCCAGGAGGCGTTGAGCACGAACGCGCCGAAGACGAACGTCCAGAGCGAGAAGGCGTTGAGGCGCGGGAAGGCCACGTCGCGGGCGCCGATCTGCAGCGGCACGAGGAAGTTGAAGAACGCGGCGGACAGCGGCATGACCCCGAGGAAGATCATCGTGGTGCCGTGCATGGTGAAGAGCTGGTTGTACATGCGCGCCGTGACGAAGTCGTTGTCCGGGCGGGCCAGCTGGGTGCGGATCGCGAGGGCTTCGACGCCTCCGATCAGGAAGTACAGCATCGCGAACGCGCCGTACAGGATGCCGATCTTCTTGTGGTCGACGGTGGTCAGCCAGTCGGTCCAGCCGGTGGCGCGATCCGGACGGATCAGGCCGAGGTCGCTGCGTTCGGGCGCGAGCTCGGTCTTGCAGGCGACGGGAGCGTGGTGGGTGTCGTGGGACATGGTCGGAAGATTGAAGGTCAGGGCTTACTTGAGGGTGAGGAGGTATTCGGCGAGGCAGTCGAGTTCCTCGGCGGTGAACTGCTGGTTCGTCTCGCGGAGGCCCGCGACGTTGAACATCTTGTAGAAGTGCATGCGGTTGCCGGGCTTCACGTCCTTGGTCGGCTTGCCGTCGGCGCCGTGCGCGACGCCGGAGGAACCGATCCACTTGATGAGGTTGGCCTTGAGCGTGGCGGGGTCGACGGGGACGGAAGCCTCGGTGTTGCCGGTCTTCTGCTCGAGCGCGCGCTGGGCGTCAGGGTCGCGGTTGTCGAGCCAGGCGCCGGCGAGCGACTTGCGCGAGGCGACGTGCGTGAGGTCGGGGCCGAAGGCGCCGGCGCCGAAGTGGCCGCCGACGTTGTGGCACATGACGCAGCTCTTGGCGGCGAAAAGGGCCTTGCCCTTGTCGGCCTTGGAACCGGCGGCCACGGGCGCGGCCTCGGCCTTCTGCTTCTGCACCCACT
>JBEDDU010000201.1:0-2774 GCA_041176065.1 Verrucomicrobiota bacterium
CCTCACGGCCGCCCCCGCCTTCGCGCAGGGGGCCGCTGAGGGGGTGGGCCGTTGCCTGACCCCCGACTCGATCGCGGTGCGGGGAGAGCGTCGGGTGGCGGCGCAGACGATCCTGTCCGCGGCGGGGATCTCCAGCGGTGAGACGCTGAACTTCCCGGCGATCCAGCGGGTGATCCGCGACGTGTATGCTACGGGCGACTTCGATGCCGTGACCGTCACCTGTGATTTGGACGGCCCGCGAAGCACGCTCGTCGTGGGTGTCGCCGAGCGACCGCTGCTCGCCGAGGTCAAGGTGGAGGGGCCTCGCCGCCTTTCCCAGCGGCAGGTCGAGGACCGTGTGGAGTTGCTGGTGGGGCGACCGGTTGACCCGGTGCAGATCGCGACCGCGATGCGGCGTATCGACTCGCTCTACCAGGCGAATGGATACTTCCTCGCCCGCGTGCGTCCCGAGACGACGCAGGTCGGCGAGCGTGTCGGCCTGACGTTCCGCGTCGACGAGGGGCGGCGACTCGCCATCTCCGGGTTCGACATCACGGGGAACGCGGCGGTGACGGACGGGGAGATCGTCCGGGCGATGAAGACGCGGCCGGAGGGCTTCTGGTTCTTCCAGAAGGGGGAGTTCAACGAGGACAAGTTTGCGACGGACATCGGGGAGAAGCTGCCGAAGCTCTTCGCCGACCGTGGCTACGCCGACTTCCAGTTGGAGCAGGACACGCTCCGTATCGACCGGGCGCGTGGGAAGGGCGTGATCGGGCTGCAGGTCCGTGAGGGGCCGCAGTACCGGGTGAAGGCGTTCGAGGTGGTCGGCAATCGTCGGTTCACGACGGAGCAGATCGCCGCGCTGTACCCCTTCACCACCCGCGCCCCCTCGCTGACCGAGCGGGTGCAGGGGGTCATCCGGCGGCGTGCGCCGGCGACGGACATCTTCGACCGGTCGCGGTGGGAGGAGGCCACGCAGCAGGTGAGCACCCTCTACAACAACGAGGGCTACATCTACGCGCAGGTCCGGCCGGTGGTCGAGCGCGACCCCACGGATTCCGCGGGCGTGGTGCGGCTCCGTTGGGACGTGGTGGAGGGGGCGCCGGCGGTCATCAACCGGGTGGAGATCCTCGGGAACGACTTCACGGTCGAGAACTGCATTCGCGACCAGTTGGTGATCATCCCGGGCGACGTCTTCAATCAGGACCGGATGATTCGGAGCTGGCGGAGCATCTCGAACCTCGGCTTCTTCGAGACACCGCTCCCGTTCCCTGACGTGCGTCCTGCGAATGACCAGGGCGACGTCGATATCGTCTTCCGCGTGAAGGAGAAGCGGACGGGGAACGTGAACTTCGGTGCCTCGGTCGGGCAGGGCACCGGGCTCGGCGGCTTCATCGGCCTCGAGCAGCCGAATCTCTTCGGCAAGTGCAAGCGCGGCAGTCTGCAGTGGCAGTTCGGCCAGTTCATCAACGACTTCAATTCGTCGTATGTCGACCCGGGCATCCGCGGGACGCTGATTTCCGGGCAGGTGAACGCGTACCGCTCCCAGGCGCGCTTCCGGATCGCGGACCTCGGTCGGACCACGCGCACCGGCGGCGCCCTCCGATTCGGCTTCCCGTTCCCGCGGAGTCGGTTCACGCGGGTCTTCGTGTCGTATGGGCTCGAGGGGGTGCGATACGGCACGGATGGGCTGCTCGGGACGATCTCCGTGAACCAGTGTCGCGGATGTCTCCGCAGCACGGTCGGATTCGACGTGAGCCGCGATACGCGGCTCGATATGCCGTTCGCGACCGAGGGGCAGCTGCAGTCGGTCAGTGTCGCGTTGAACGGCGGACCGCTCGGCGGCACGGCGACCTTCCAGCGCTACACGACGGAGTGGCGCAACTACACGGTGTTGGCGCGGATCGGGGGGAAGAAGCCGGGGTCGCAGCCGTTGCGCCTCACCTTCGGGCTCAGCAGCCGCGGCGGTGCGGTCTTCGGCGATCCTGGGGACTTCTTCTGGTCGCAGCAGTTCTCCCTCGGCGGCGTCCAGTTCGGCGAGATGCTGCGTGGGTACCCCGAGTTCTCGATCACCCCCACCGGGTTCTCGACCGGGACGGGAACGTTCAACGCGCAACGCAACTCCTTCGGCTCCGCGTTCTTCGCCTCGACGGCGGAGGTGGGGCTGCGCTTCAACCAGTCGGTCTACATCAACTGGTTCTACGATGCTGGCAACCTCTGGGCGCGTCCGCGGGATTTCGACCCGACGCGGCTCTTCCGGGGTACCGGTTTCGGGTTGTCCACCGTCACGCCGCTCGGTCCGCTCGGGATCGACTACGCGTACGGGTTTGATCGCCGTGATGCGCTCGGCCGGCCGGATCCGCGCTGGCAGCTGCACTTCCGGCTCGGCCAGGTCTTCTAACCACCCTTCGGAGCACACCCATGATCCGCCCGACCCGCGGCCTTCTCGCCGCCCTCCTCCCGCTGACCCTCCTCGCCGCGCCGGTCGCGGCCCAGACGAAGGTCGCCTACGTCGACACCCGCAAGATCCTGCAGGAGATGCCCGGCCGGAATCAGGTCGAGGCGCGCTACCGCACGGAGGTCGAGGTGCTTCAGTCGCGCGAGAAGACGATGGTCGACTCGCTGAACGCGATGGTCGCCGCCTTCGAGAAGGATTCGGCGACGCTCACGCCGGCGCAGCGCACCGAGCGCTTCACGAAGCTACAGGAGTTCGACGGGCGGTATCGCGACACGTTGCAGGTGCTGCAGAACGAGGCGCAGCAGAAGCAGGGCGAGATGATGCAGCCGCTCTTCGA
>JBEDDU010000202.1:0-6054 GCA_041176065.1 Verrucomicrobiota bacterium
CCAAGAAGCAGGCCGCCGAGACCGCCCGCCGCGAGAAGGCCGTCGACGCCCTCCTGGCCGGCCTCGAGTTCCCCCTGCCGGAATCCGCCGTCCTCTCCGTCGCCCAGGGCCTGTTCTACCAGTACGCCGAGATGCGCCTGCGCTCCGGCACCAAGCCCGAAGAGCTCGAGACCCAGCGCGACGACATCCTCGCCGAAGCCAAGAAGGCCGCCGCCCTCCGCGTCCGCGCCCAGTTCGTGCTCTCCCGCATCGCCGAGGAGCTCAAGCTCGAGGTGACCCGCGAGGAGCTCAGCTCCGCCATCATGCAGGCCGCCTACGCCGCCCAGACCCAGCCCGAAAAGCTGGTCAAGGACCGCCAGCGCCTCGCCGAGATCCGCCGCGACACCCTCCTCAACAAGGCCCTCGACGCCGTCCTCACCGGCGGAGTCGCCGCCTGAGGTTGAGATTTCGGCCGTTCCGGGCACAGTCCTCCCCGCACCACCATGTCCTACATCATTCCTAACGTCGTCGAACGCGACGCCCGCGGCGAGCGAGCCTGGGACATCTACAGCCGCCTCCTCAAGGACCGCATCATCTTCATCGGCTCGCCGATCTACGACGACGTGGCCAACGCGGTCATCGCCCAGCTGCTCTTCCTGCAGATGGAGGACCCGAAGAAGGACATCTCGATCTACATCAACTCGCCCGGCGGCTCCATCACCGCCGGCATGGCCATCTACGACACGATGAACTTCCTGTCGTGCGAGGTGAACACCTACTGCATCGGCCTCTCGGCCAGCATGGCCACCGTCCTCCTCGCCGCCGGCACCAAGGGCAAGCGCCACGCGCTCCCCAACTGCCGCGTGATGATCCACCAGCCCAGCGGCGGCGCCACCGGCCAGACGTCCGACATCTCGATCGCCGCGAAGGAGATCCTCCGCTGGCGCGACACCCTCAACCACGTCCTCGCCAAGCACAGCGGCAAGACGCCCGAGGAACTGCAGCGCGACTCCGACCGCGACTTCTACATGACGGCCGAGCAGGCGAAGGCCTACGGACTCGTCGACCACGTCGTGATGCCCAAGCCGGGCCGCGCCTAAGCCCATGGCCGGCGACCGCGCCGAGAGCTGCTCCTTCTGCGGCAAGCCCGCCGCCCAGGCCGGCAAGCTGATCGCCGGACCCGGTGGCGTCGGCATCTGCGACGCCTGCGTGGGCACCTGCGGCCGCCTTCTCGAACGCGAGAAAGGCCGCGACGCCAAGCCCGCGGCCGCCGCGGGCGGCCCCGCCGTGCAGGAGGCTCCCGCCAAGACCCCGCTCGCCCCGATCAAGCTGATCGCGCCGACGCAGCTGCGCCTCGAGCTCGACGCGCACGTCATCGGCCAGGCCCACGCGAAGAAGGTCCTCTCCGTCGCCGTCTTCAACCACTACAAGCGCCTCAACGACCGCCAGAAGCCCGCCGGCGCCGCCCAGGCCGGCGACCTCGCCGACGTCGAGCTCGACAAGAGCAACGTGCTGCTGATCGGACCGACCGGCACCGGCAAGACCCTCCTCGCCCGCTCGCTCGCCCGCATGCTCGACGTGCCGTTCGCGATCGCCGACGCGACGACGCTCACCGAAGCCGGCTACGTCGGCGACGACGTCGAGACCGTCATCCTCCGCCTCCTGCAGGCGGCCGACATGGACGTCGAACGCGCGCAGCGCGGCATCGTCTTCATCGACGAGATCGACAAGATCGGCCGCAAGTCCGACTCGGCCTCGATCACCCGCGACGTGTCCGGCGAAGGCGTCCAGCAGGCCCTGCTCAAGCTCCTCGAGGGCACCATCTGCAACGTCCCGCCCGCCGGCGGCCGCAAGCACCCGGAGCAGCAGTGCATCCGCGTCGACACGTCCGACATCCTCTTCATCTGCGGCGGCGCCTTCGCAGGCCTCGACCGCATCATCGCCCGCCGCGGCGGCGCGAAATCCCTCGGCTTCGTCCCCCCGCGCAACGACGCGCCTTCCCTCTCGGCCGAACAGATCGTCGCGGGCCTCCAGCCCGAAGACCTCTTCTCCTTCGGGATGATCCCGGAGTTCGTCGGCCGCCTGCCGGTCATCTCCGTCCTCGAGCCCCTCGACCGCGAGGCGCTCATCCGCATCCTGACCGAACCGCGCAACGCCGCGACCAAGCAGTACCGCAAGCTCTTCGCGCTCTCGGGCATGTCCCTTGAGTTCACCCGCGAATCCCTCGAGGCCGCCGCCGACAAGGCCCTGGCCCTCGGCACGGGCGCCCGCGGCCTCCGCTCCGTGCTCGAAGGCGTGCTCCTCGACACGATGTACGCGCTGCCCGAAGCCGCCGCCGGCTCGAAGTTCACGGTGACGGCCGAAGCGATCCGCGGCGAACAGCCCGTGTCCGTCGCGGCGCCGAAGAAGAAAGCCTCCTGACCTCCATGCTCGCCTATCCGGCCATCGACATCCGCGGCGGTCGCTGCGTCCGCCTCAGCCAGGGACGCGACGACGCCCGCACCGACTATTACAAGGACCCGGTCGAGCCGGCCATCGTGTTCGCCCAGGCCGGCGCGGCGTGGATCCACGTCGTCGACCTCGACGGCGCCTTCGGCGGCGCGCCCCTCAATCTCCCGGTGCTCAAGCGCATCGCGGCGCTCGGCCCGAAGATCCAGTTCGGCGGCGGCATGCGCGACCGCGCGACCGCCGAGGCCGCCTACGAAGCCGGCGCCAGCCGCGTCGTCATCGGCACGCGCGCCGCGACCGACCCCGCCTTCCTCCGTGAGATGGCCAAGGCCCACGGCCCGCGTCTCGCGGTCGGCATCGACGCCAAGGACGGCCTCGTCGCCGTCAAGGGCTGGACGGCCGTGACGGCCCTCAAGGCGACGGAGTTCGCCAAGGAAGCCGGCGAGCTCGGCGTCTCGACCGTCATCTACACCGACATCGCCACCGACGGCATGCTCACGGGTCCGAACTGGTCCTCGCTCGAAGCGGTGCTCAAGGCCTGCCCCTGCGGCGTGATCGCCTCCGGCGGCGTGTCCGGCACGGCCGACGTCGCCCGCCTCGCGGAGATGGCCAAGGCCTACCCGAACCTCGTCGGCGCCATCGTCGGCAAGGCCTTGTACGAAGGCCGTTGCGACGTCGCCGGATTGCTCAAGGCCACGGGCGAACGCTGAGCCCGGCCGGAGCGGCCGGCGCCGCCCTTCCGATGCTTGCCAAGCAGGCACCCCCGCCCAACATCGGCCCTCCATGGCCCTGTTCCGCCGACTTTCCGCGCTGCTGGCGACTTTCCTGTTCGCCGCGACGAGCGGTCTTGCCGCCGACAAGGCCCTGAGCCTCGACGAGGTGATCGCGAAGGCCCGCGCGGCCGCGGCCGCCGACCCGGCCGCCCTCACGAAAGTCCGCGCCCTGCGCCTGGAGTTCACGTCGGTCGACGAGAAGGGGAAGTCCCAAGGCCGGATGACGCTCACGCTCGGCGCCCCCGGCTACCGCCACCAGCTCTCGGCCTCCGACGAACCGGCCACGACGACCGTCGTCTGCGCCGGCCGGCTCGAAGGCTGGACCACCCGTCAGCGCGGACCGCTCGCGCCCAAGGAGATCCGCCCGGTCACGTTCGAGGAATTCCGCAAGCTGCAGGACATGGCCCGCGACGACCTGGCGTTCTTCGCCGCGCCGGCGCCCGAGGTCGGGACCGCCGAATACAAGGGCCTGACGGAAGTCTCCGGCCGCGCCACCCACGCCGTGCACTACGCCTACGCCAGCGGCTTCCGCATCACGCGTCACTTCGACGCCAAGACCTTCGCCCTCGTGGCCTCCGACCAGCTCACCCCGGCCCGGGAACTGATCCGTCAGCAGGTCGAGTCCTTCGTCGAAGTCGACGGCTTGCGCTTCGCCGCCAAGGAGACCGTCACCATCGAAGGCCGCAAATCCGGCGAGGTGACCTACGGCAAGATTCAGGTAAACCCCGCCTTGACCCCGGGTCTTTTCGATTTTCCTACCTTCTGAGCCCATGACCTTCCTCCGTTTCCGCGCCAAGGACTTCCGCGCCCAGCTCAGCGCCTTCGTGGGCACGGGCGAAGCCTCGCCCGACGTGCGCGCCGCCGTCGCCGGCATCATCGCCGACGTGAAGAAGCGCGGCGACGCCGCCGTGCTCGCCTACACCGCGAAGTTCGACCGCGCCCAGCTCACCGCCGCCCGCCAGCGCATCCCGCTCGCCGAGCTGCGCCGCGCGGCCGCCGGCCTCGCCCCGGCCAAGAAGAAGGCCTTCGACGAAGCCGCGAAGTGCGTCGCGGCCTTCCACGCCCGCACGCTGCCGAAAGGCTGGACGGCGAAGAATCCTCACGGCGCCACGGTCGGCGAACGCCACCACGCGATCCGTCGCTGCGGCCTCTACATCCCCGGCGGCCAGGTGCCGCTCGTCTCGACGGTGCTGATGACGGCGCTGCCCGCGAAGGTCGCCGGCGTGCCCGAACTCTGCGCCTGCACGCCGCCCGGACCCGACGGGAAGATCAATCCGGACATCCTCGCCGCCCTCTACCTCTGCGGCGTGACCGAAGTCTACGCCGTCGGCGGCGCCCAGGCGGTCGCCGCGATGGCCCTCGGCACCCGCACCATCGCGCCGGTCGACAAGATCTTCGGCCCGGGCAACACGTTCGTGACCGAGGCCAAGCGCCAGGTCTTCGGCCTCGTCGGCGTCGACCTCCTCCCCGGACCGAGCGAAGTGATGATCATCGCCGACCGCACCGCGCGTCCTGAGTGGGTCGCGGCCGACCTCTGCGCCCAGGCCGAACACGGCAGCGGCAAGGAGAAGCTCTACCTGGTCACGGAGACCGAAGCCTTCGCCAAGCAGTGCCTCGCCGCCGCCCGCGCGCAGTCCGCCACGCTCTCCCACGGCGAGAAGATCCGCAAGGCGCTCGACGCCAAGGTCTGCGCCATCCTGGTCCCGAAGATCGAGGACGCGGCCGAAGCGGCCAACCTCGTCGCGCCCGAACACCTCGAACTCATGGTGGCCCCGGCGAAGCTCAAGGCGCTCTCCGCCCGCATCACCACGGCCGGCGCCATCCTCCTCGGCCACCACACGCCCACGGTGCTCGGCGACTTCACCGCCGGCCCGAGCCACACGCTCCCCACCGGCGGCACGGGTCGCTTCTTCAGCGGCCTGCGCGTCGCCGACTTCCTCCGTCGCACGAGCCTGGTCGAATACGCCCCCGCCTCCCTCAGGAAGGCGGCCGGCGTGGTCGATGCGTTCTCCCGCATGGAGAGCCTCGACGCGCACGGGCGCTCGCTGAAGGTCCGCCTCTGAGCGGCGCTCAGTCGCGCAGGGTCCGCATCACTTCCGCGTGCAGCTTCGGCGCCGCGGCGATGATGTTACCCGCCTTGACCGGATCGCCTCCGTTCCAGGCGGTCACGACCGCGCCGGCGCCGCGCAGGACGGGCAGCACGGGCACGAGGTCCCAAGGATTCATGATCGGATCGGCGACGACGTGCGCGCGGCCCGCGGCCACGAGCAGGTGGCCGTAGCCGTCGCCCCAGGTGCGCACATGGGCGACGCTGTCGGCGAAACGGTTCCAGCGGACGTCGCGATGCAGGCGACGGATGTTGTCGAGGTCGGTGGAGACGACGACGGCCTCCTTGAGGGAGGCTTCGGCGACACGCACGGGGCGGCCGTTCAGCTCGCAGGTGACGTTGTCGCCGATGATGCGTTCGCCGAGCACGGGCTGGTCGATGAGGCCGAGGACGGGCCTGCCTTCGTGGCGCAGGCCGATCAGGGTCACGTAGAGCGGGACGCGGGAGAGGAACGACTTGGTTCCGTCGATGGGATCGAGCACCCAGCAATACTCGGCGTCGACGTTCTCCGGACCGAACTCCTCGCCGAGGATGCCGTGATCCGGATAGGCCGCCTTGATGGCCGCGCGCATGCGGCGCTCGGCTTCCTTGTCGGCGACGGTCACGGGCGTGCCGTCGGACTTGATCTCGACCTCGGTCTCGACGCGCTCGTGGGCCGCGAGCAGGACCTCGCGGGCGATGTCCGCGAGTTTCCCGGCGAAGGCCTTGAGCTCTTTCTGACGGGCTTCCGGAAGCATGACCCAGAGG
>JBEDDU010000203.1:0-6874 GCA_041176065.1 Verrucomicrobiota bacterium
CCGCTCGTCGGCGCCGACGCCGCGCGCGGCCTCGCCTTGGCCGAGGCCTGCCGTCATCCGCGCACCGTCGACTTCATCTACCGCCGTCTCGCCGGCGATCCCGTCGCGCGCGCCCAGGTGCTGGCGGTCGCCCTGCGCGTTTCCGATGCGACGCGTCGCGCCACGCTCGTCAGCCGCGTGGTGGAAGGCGTGCGTCAGGCCGGTTCGTTCGTGCCGCCTGAAGGCTGGGCGACGCTCGTCGCCGGCCTGCGTCAGGGCGCCTCGCCCGCGCTCCTCGCCGACCTGAACGAGCTGGACGCCCTTGCCGGCGACGAAGCCAGCCGAGCTTTCTATCGCGCCCATCTCGCCGACGAGAAGGCCCCGCTGCCCGCCCGTCAGCGAGCCCTCGCCGTGCTCGTCGCGGCGCGCGACCGCGCCGCCGCCCCGGTGGTCCATCAGGTCTTCGCCGAGAAGACCACGCCGTCCTTCCGGCGCGCCTTGATCCAGTCCCTCGCCACGGTCGGCGACGAAGCTTCTCCCGCCGTGCTGCTAGGCCGCTTCGGCGTGTTCTCGCCCGAGCAGCTGTCCGACGCCGTCGCCGCCCTCGCGGGCAATGTCGCGGGCGGCAAGGCGTTGCTCGCCGCCGTCGAGGCCGGCAAGGCCGACAAGGCGCTGCTCTCGCCGCTGGTCATCCGTCAGCTGAAGTCGCTCGGCGACAGATCGCTCGACGCGCAGCTCGCCGCCGTCGTCGGCGTCGTCAACGCGACCAAGGCCGACTTCGCCAAGAGCAAGGCCAGGTATGAGGCCATGCTGAAGCCCGAAGCCGTGCGCAAGGGCGACCTCGCGGCCGGCCGCCAGCTCTTCATGTCGACCTGCGGCATCTGCCATACCTTCGGCTATTCCGGCAACCAAGTCGGCCCCGGCCTCGCCGGCTCGAACATCGGCAAACTCGATTACTTCCTCGAGAACGTCCTCAACCCCAACGGCGTCATCGGCAAGGACTACCAGCTCAACGTCTTCAAGCTGAAGGGCGGCGCCACCATGAGCGGCATCGTCCAGTTCGAGGACGCGCAGTCGTTCCGCCTCGTCATGCCGGGCGGCGCCAAGTTCACCGTCGCCAAGGGCGAGGTCGCCCAGCGTGATATCCTGCCGATGTCGCTGATGCCGGAAGGCCTGCTCGACGCGCTCACCAAGGAACAGGTCATCAACCTCGTCGCCTATCTCCAGTATCCGGACGGCTTCCCGGCGACCGCGCCCGGCGTGTGGCGTCTCGAGGGCGCGACCGAAGGCGAGACGCTGAAGGTCCTCGCCGTCACCGGCGGCAAGACCAGCGGGCAGAAGATGACGGCCTTCAAGGCCAGCCGCTGGAGCGGCAACGACCACCTCTGGTGGACGGGCGGCAAGGTCGGCGACACGCTGACGCTGGCCCTGCCGGTCGCGGCCAAGGGCACCTATGAAGTGAAGTTCGTCGGCACCAAGGCGCATGATTACGGCACCTTCGAGCTGCGTCTCGACGGCAAGCTCCTCGGCGAAGAGGGGTATGATTTCTACCATCCCGCCGAAGTCGTCACCACCGGCGAGCTCAACGGCGGCCGCCACGAACTCGACGCCGGCGAACACCGCCTCGAGGTCAGGATCCTCGCCCCGAACCCCGCGGCCACTCCGCGGAACATGTTCGGGTTGGATTATCTGAAGCTGGAGAGGAAGTGAGGCGAGGGCGGATGACAGAGGACTGAATGGAGGACTGCGTTGAGGACTGAGTGGAGGGCTGAATTGAGCGAAAGACAGTCGGCCGCTTCAGGTGGCAGGTGACTTCACGGGTGGCAGGCTGCGGGCTTTAATGATGTCTCAGGTAGGGATGCGATGACATCGCATCCGCCTGCCCTTAGATTCAGAAGCCCGCGCCCTTGACCTTCGTCTTCACGCGGATGAGGCGGTCTTTCGACGTGATGTAAAGGGTGTGACCGTCGTCGCCCCAGGCGAGATTGGCGGAGGCCTGACCGCAGAGGATCGAGCCGAGGTGCTTGCCTTCGGGGGAAAGGATCAGGACGCCGCCAGGACCGGTGGTCCAGATGTTGCCCATGGCATCGAGCTTGAGGCCGTCGCAGGAGCCAGGACGATCCTTGCCCTTCAAGGGGGCGGCGAGGAAGACGTCGCGCAGGCCGGAACCATCGAGGCCGCAGACGGCGACGCGCGGGTTCTTGCCGTCGGAGACCGCGAGGTAGAGCGACTTCTGGTCGAGGCTGAGGGCGATGCCGTTCGGCCACTGGACTTCCTTGGTCACGAGGGAGACCTTGCCGTCGCTCGAGAGCTTGTAGACCCCATGATAAGAGGTCTCGGACTTCTCGCCCTTAGGAATGCCGTAAGCGGGATCGGTGAAGTAGACGGAGCCGTCCTTGGCCACGCAGAGGTCGTTAGGGCTGTTGAAGCGCACGCCCTCATGGTTCTTGGTCGCGAGCGGCTCGAACTTGCCATCGCCGCCCAGGCGGGCGACGCGTCGGGAGCCGTGCTGGCAGAGCAGCATCCGGCCTTGGCCGTCGACGGCGAGGCCGTTGGAGCCCTGGTTCGCGGAGGGCGCATCGGTACCGCTGGGCTTGAGGAAGACCGAAGCCACCGCGTCGCCTTCGATCCACTGGTAAGCGATATTGTTTGGCACGTCGGAGAAGACGATACGGCCCTTATACCAGACCGGGCCTTCGGACCACGAGTAGCCGCCGTTCGAGACCGTCTCGATCTTGGCGTCGCTTGCGATCAGCGCGTCGAGCGCCGGATCGAGCTTTTCAATGGACTGCTTCGGGCCGTCGGCGGCGACGGCGGACAGGACGGAGAGGAAGAAGGCGGGGAGGAACTTCATGGCTGAAGGGGTAGGGCGGATTCAGACGGAGGCAAACCAAACAAGGCAAGGTGTCAGCGGTTAGCGGATAGCGGTTTGGGATACGTTCGGGCAAAGGGAGACCGGATGATTGGGGTGGGCATTAGAAACCCCAGCCATTCATCCGGTCTCCGGTTTCCCTTTGAGTGAACACCATTGCCTCGAGGTAGGGCTGGCCATCCTTGGCCGGCCGCGGCCGAGCAGGGATACTCGGCCCTGACCGATGCAGGCGTCAGGGCTTATTCATTCAGCCATCTGTCATCTGCCGTCGATTCAGCCATCCATTTATTTCGGGTGGCAGGTGGCAGCCCCAGGTGGCGGGGCTTTTTCAATTCAGCCCTCCACTCAGCCCTCAACGCAGTCCTCCATTCAGTCCTCTGTTCAGAGCACTATGTCGTGACGCGGTCCCGACCCTACCCAAGGCAAGCACTCCCCCGATACTCGATACTCCGAACTCGATACTCTCAACGTTCATCCCAACCTTGCCCCCCTCCCGAAAACCCTCCTTCCTCTTCCCCTGTGAAAGCCCTGCTCCTCACCGAATATAAGAAGATGTCCTACGTGGACGTGGCGGATCCGGTCTGCGGTCCGGACGACGTCCTGATCCAGGTCCGCGCCTGCGGGATCTGCGGTTCCGACATCCATGGTTACGACGGCTCCACCGGCCGCCGCATCCCCCCGCTCGTCATGGGCCACGAGGCCGCGGGCGTGATCACCGGCGTCGGCGCCAAGGTCAAGGGCTTCGCCCCCGGCGACCGCGTGACCTTCGATTCGACCGTCTTCTGCGGCGAATGCGTCCACTGCCGGCGCGGTGATGTGAACCTCTGCGACAACCGCCAGGTCCTCGGCGTGTCCTGCGGCGATTACCGCCGCCACGGCGCCTTCGCCGAGTTCGTGACCGTCCCCGCCCGCATCCTGCACAAGCTGCCCGCCGAGCTCGGTTTCGCCGAAGCCGCCATGATCGAGGCCGTCTCCGTCGGCGTCCACGCCGTCCGCCTGACCCCGGTCGCCCCGGGCGACACCGCCATCGTGGTGGGCACCGGCATGATCGGCCTGCTCACGCTCCAAGCCGCTAAAATCGAGGGTTTCGCGCAGGTCATCGCCGTCGATACCGAGGACTCGCGCCTCGCCGTCGCCCAGGAACTTGGCGCCACGCACCGCTTCAACCCCAAGACCGGCGGCGATCTCACCGAATACGTGAAGTCGCTCACCAAGGGGCAGGGCGCCGACGCCGCTTTCGAGTGCGTCGGCCTCAACGCCACCGTCCTCTCCGCGATCAACGCCGTGCGCAAGGGCGGCACCGTGACGCTCGTCGGCAACCTCTCGCCCAAGACCGAGCTCCCGCTCCAGGTCGTCGTCACGCGCCAGCTCCGCCTGCAGGGTTCGTGCGCCTCGGCCGGCGAGATCCCGCGCTGCATCGAGCTGCTCGCCACCAAGCAGATCAAGGTCGACAAGATCATCTCCGCCGTCGCTCCGCTGGAGCAGGGCGCCGACTGGTTCGCCAAGCTCTACGCCGGCGCCCCGGGCGTCATGAAGGTCATCCTCGCGCCTCAATCCTGACCAATAGAATCAATGGCTTTCTTCGATCTCACCGGCAAGGTCGCCTTCATCACCGGCACCAGCCGCGGCCTCGGCCAATACTTCGCCCGCGCCCTCGCGCAGGCCGGCGCCGACATCGCGATGTCGAGCCGCGACGCCTCCAAGCTCGCCTCGTTCCGCAAGGAGATCGAGGCCCTCGGCCGTCGCACCTGCGGCGTCGACCTCGACGTCCGTGACCACGCCAGCATCAAGGCCGCCGTGGCCGAGGTGGAGAAGCAGATGGGTCGCATCGACATCCTCGTGAACAACGCCGGCTGCAACGCGCGCAAGCCGGCCCTTGAGGTCACCTGGGACGACTGGAACATGGTCCTCGACACCAATCTCCGCGGCACGTTCTTCACCGCCCAGGCCGTCGCGCCGGGCATGATCTCCCGGGGTTACGGCCGTATCGTGAACATCGGCTCCGTCACCTGCGTCGCCGGATACGCCGGCCTCGCCCCGTATGGCGCGAGCCGCGGCGGCGTGAAGCAGCTCACCATGAGCCTCGCCGACGACTGGGGCCGCCACGGCGTCACCGTCAACTGCCTCGCCCCGGGATGGTTCAAGACCGCCCAGAACGCCGTCCTCTACGAGAACCGCGAATGGGTCGAATATCTCTGCGACCGCATCCCGCTCAAGCGCCCCGGCGCGCCGGACGACCTCGCCGGCCCGGTGGTCTTCCTCGCCTCGGAGGAGAGCCGCTACGTGACTGGCCAGACCTTGTTGGTTGACGGCGGCATCAGCACGGGTGCTACTCGTGCCACGGTCGCCCCGCCGAAACCCTGATACCCTTACGCCCATGCTTTTCGCCCTGCTCGCCATCGCCGTCCTGGTCCTGTTGGTGACCTGGCTGAAGCTCAACCCCTTCATCGCGCTGCTGATCAGCTCGCTCGCGTTGGGGGCGATGGTCGCCGTCTCCGCCGGCGGGATCACCATGACGGAGGTCCTGAAGGCCTTCCAGACGGGGTTCGGCAACACCCTGGCCGGGACCGGCGCCATCATCGTGCTGGGGGTCGTCTTTGGTAAATTGCTCGCCGAATCGGGCGGGGCAGGGGTGCTCGCGAAGCAGTTCATCCGCACCTTGGGACCTTCCCGGATCGGTCTCTGCATCATCCTGCTGGCCCTGTGCGTGGGCATGACGACCTGGTTCGCCGTCGGCCTGCTGCTCATCCTGCCGATCGTCATCACCCTCGCCAAGGAGACCGGCAAGCCGTTCCTGCTGCTGGTCTTGCCGCTGCTGTCGTTCCTTTCCGTCATGCACGGGCTGATGCCGCCGCATCCCGGTCCCGTCATCGCGATCGAATCCCTGCGCGCGAGCATGGGCATGGTCATCCTCTGGGCGCTCGTCCTGGGCATTCCCGTCGCCGCCATCGCCGGTCCGTTCTTCGCGCGGCTGGCCGTCCGGCGCGTCGAGGTCGCCACGCCCGAATTCACGCCGTCCGTCGCCGCCGGGCAGGTGCTGCCGACCTTCGGCCTGACGATCTTCACCGTCCTGCTACCCGTCATCCTGCTCTTGAGCGGCACGGTCGTCGAGGTGCTCGCGAAGAGCCAGTGGGCGCAGGAATATTTCGCGCGGAACGGACTCACCCCGCCTGAGCAGAGTCTCTGGGGCAGGCTCGGCCTCTTCCTCGGACACCCCGTGATCGCCCTGCTTTTATCGGTGCTTTTCGCGATGTGGGCCTTCGGGAAGCGCTGCGGGCGGAGCGCCACCGAGCTGCTGAAATTCTCGGAGCAGAGCGTGTCCGGCATCGGCATGACGCTCGTCCTGGTCGGCGCCGGCGGCGGCTTCGCGCTCGTCATGCGCACGGCCGGCGTCGACAAGCAGCTGGCGGAGATCGCGGCGTCCGCGGGCCTGCCCTTGCTCGTCTACGGCTGGCTCGTCTCGGCCTTCATCCGCGTCGCCACCGGCTCCGCGACCGTCGCGATCACGGTCGCCTCGGGCTTCATCGCGCCCGTGCTCGCGGCGAACCCCGGCACCAACCCTGAGCTGATGGTCATCTCCATCGGTTGCGGCTCGCTCTTCCTCTCGCACCTCAACGACAGCGGCTTCTGGATGGTCAAGGAATGCCTCGGCCTGACCGTCGGCCAGACCCTGCGCACCTGGACGATCACCGAGACCCTGATCGGGTTCTCGGGCCTGGGCATGGCGTTGCTGGCGGAGCAGGTGCTGAAGTTCCTGGGTCAGGGCTAGGGCTAGGGCTAGGGCCGCCCGGAGTCTCGAGTATCCGGGGAGTGGTGGCCTCGAGGTAGGGCTGACCAAGGGTGGTCGGCCCTACCTCGAGACAAAAATCACAGGGGAACCAGAGGCCGGATGATTGGCTTGGGATCTATGTCCTCAGCATCCTATCCGGTTTCCGGGCTCCCCTTTGCTCGACGGTGTTCCCAACCCCTCTTCTGCCCGAAACTGACCTAATTGATTAACTAGCCTGTGAATAACTTTTAAAT
>JBEDDU010000204.1:0-4876 GCA_041176065.1 Verrucomicrobiota bacterium
CGGTATCGCCCCCGCCTCCCTGCCCGGCCTGATCCTGGACGACGCACTGGCCGAACTCTCCGGCGACTGGGAGCACTCCACGAACTTCAAGCCGCACTTAGGCTCCGGCTATGTCCACGACGGCAAGCGTTCGGACGGAAAGTCCAAGGCGACCTTCCGCTTCAAGGTGCCGGCCGACGGCGAATACGAACTCCGCATGGCCTACTCGGCCCACGAAACCCGGACGACCCGACTGCCGCTCAAGCTCGAGGGAGGAGGCGCGGAGCATCGCTTCACCGTGGACCAGACCCAGCCCCTGCCCGCCGGCGAGGCCTTCCGCCCCCTTCGACAGTTTAAGCTCCGCCAAGGCATCGATTACGTCCTGACCATCAGCAACGACGATACCGTCGGTTTCGTCATCCTCGACGCCTTCCAGTTGCTCCCGGTCGCCGCTGCGGCAAAGTAAGTCCCATGAAGACCCGCCTGCTACTTTGTCTTTCCGCCCTGCTTGTGGCTTGCTCCACGCCGCAGCCCGGCCCCAAGCCGGCCGCTAGCTTATTGCCCGCCGGATGGGATGCCAAGGCCGCCGGGGACAAGGTCATGGCCGGCCTGTTCAAGGTCAGCGGCCCCGAAGTCAGAGGGGCGCATGACTCCCACTTCGTCATCGTCGGCGACCGCGCCTATGTCGTCGCCGAAGCGAACGACCGTCAGGCCGGCGAGGCCGCGCAGTGGCCTTTCGTCTACGCCACGCTGTCGATCGTCGACCTGCGCAACGAACGCCTGCTCGACGTGATGACCATCGCGCGCTCCGAACAGGCCTTCGCCAACGAGACCCTGCCCGTCGGCGCGTGCTTCGTGCCGCGCATCCGCCAGGTCGGCCCTAAGACGCTGCGTTGCTGGTTCGCCAGCGAGCAACCCGGGAAGCGCCAGTCGCAGACGTATTACCGCGACCTGGACCTCGGGACGATGACCTTCGAGCCGGAGATCCATCGCATGAAGCTCAAGACGAGCGAAGGCGTCTTCGACCTCCAACCCCGATATCTGCACGCCGACGCCGCCAAGCAGGGCTTCCTCCGCAAACCGATGGACGCCGGGCTCTACCTGTTCGATAACTTCAAGGAGTTCGACGGCCGGACCTACCTCGCCATCAACAACTACCTCGGCGCCCAGCAGGCGCTGTGCGCACTGAGCTCGGACGCGACGATGCTCGAGGTCGTCGGCCACTTCAACGGTCCGGGCCAACCCGCCCTGACCGAACCGTCGGTCCAACGCCTGCCCGACGGCACCTGGCTGGCCATCTGCCGACGGGAAAACGGCGAGCACAACTACTGGTTCTGCGAGAGCCGGGACGGGAAGACCTGGACCGCGGGCGGCGAGAAGGATTTCGTGAAGAAAGGGGCCGCCTCCAAGCCGACCTTCGACCGGTTCGACGGCGTCTATTACCTCGGCTGGCAGGAAAGCACCCAGGTCGACAAGGTGAGCCGCAGCGTGTTCAACGTCGACGTCTCCAGGGACGGCAAGAACTGGGAACGCAAATACCGCTTCGAGACCACGAACTCCTTCCAGTACCCCACCTTCGTCGAGACCAAGGGCCAGATCTGGCTCAGCGTGACCCAAGGGGATTCCGACCCCAGCCGCAAGGAACGCATCATGTTCGGCCGGCTGGAGTAATCATTAGCCTTCATTAGGGGGTTTTGCCGAAAACTCCTCGCAACCAATCCCCGCAATGGGTGTATTAATCATACCCCATGCGTCCCCTCGCCTCCCTCCTTCCGCTCGTGCTCGGCGCCTGCGCCGTCGCCGGACCGCTCTCCTTCGACAAGCAGACCCTCACCAAGGATTTCGTCGCCGAAGGCTGCGCCGTCGCCGACTTCGACCATGACGGCCATGTCGACGTCGCCGCCGGCTGGTTCATCTGGAAGGGCCCCGACTTCAAGCAGCGCGTCGCCTACGCCGTCGAGCCCTCCCATGACAAAGGCCCGAACAAGACGCCCTTCAACGGCGCCACGGGCTACTCCGACTACTTCATCTCCTACGCCTACGACTTCAACGCCGACGGCTGGTCCGACATCCTCGTCTTCGGCTTCCCCGGCGACCCCGCGCTCGTGTACGAGAACCCCAAGGGCAAGCCCGGCCCCTGGCCCGTCCACAACATCTTCGACGTGGCCGACGGCGAGTCGCCGCAGCTCGTGGACATGAACGGCGACGGCAAGCCTGAGCTGCTCTGCCACACGAGCGACCTGATCAAGGACCCCAAGAACAACAAGGGCCGCCATGGCGGGCAGTTCGGCTTCGCCGTGATCGACTGGTCCAACCCGTTCGGGAAGGCCAAGTTCCACGCGATCACCGAGAAGTCCAAGGAGAACGACCAGAAGATCTTCAAGTACACCCACGGCTACGGCGCCGGCGACGTCAACGGCGACGGACGCATGGACATCCTCGAAGCCAACGGCTGGTACGAGCAGCCCAAGGACCTCGCCGCGCCCAGCCCTTGGAAGTTCCACAAGGCGGCCTTCGGCGTGGGCGGCGCGCAGATGTATGTCTACGACGTGAACAAGGACGGACGGAACGACGTCATCACCAGCATCAAGGCGCATAGCTACGGCCTCTCCTGGTTCGAACAGAACGCCGACGGCTCCTTCAAGGAGCACGTCATCCTCGGCAAGACCAAGGAAGAGAACGCCGACGGCAAGGGCTTCAGCCAGATCCACGCGGTCCAGCTCGAGGACATGAACGGCGACGGACTGCCGGACATCGTCTGCGGCAAGCGCCGCTGGGCGCACGGCATCAAGGGCGACGACGAGCCCAACGCCGACCCGGTGCTCTACTGGTTCGAACTCAACCGGGACGGCCAAGGGGCCGCGTCCTTCGTCCCTCGCCGCATCGACGATGACAGCGGCGTCGGCACCCAGTTCTTCACCGGCAAGGTCAACCAGGACGGCAAGCCGGACATCGTGATCGCCAACAAGCACGGCGTCTACGTTTTCACCCAGAAATAAGCCGCCCAACGCCTTCCCCATAATGGGGTCAGACCCTATTAACGGGGTCTGACCCCATTATTTTTGCCACGTCACGCCTTCGCACCCAATCTGCCTCCACCCCATGCGACTCCTCCTTTGCCTGCTCCTGGCCGCGACGGCGCACGCCGTCGGCCGACCGAACATCCTCTGGTTCGTGGTCGACGACATGTCGGCGAACTTCTCCTGCTACGGTGAGAAGACCATCGCCACCCCGAACGTCGACCGCCTGGCGAAGGAAGGCGTGCGCTTCTCCCGGGCCTACGTCACCGCGCCGGTCTGCTCCCCCTGCCGTTCGGCCTTGGTCACCGGGATGTACCAGACGACCATCGGCGCCCATCACCATCGCAGCGGCCGCGGCGAACTGAAGATCGAACTGCCCGCCGAAGTCACCCCCACGCCGAAGCTCTTCCAACAGGCAGGCTATTACACCTGCATCGGCAGCGGCCTGGCGGACCTCGATTACCGCGGACTGCCCTTCGGCGCGGGCAAAGGCAAGAAAGGCAAGAACGCCGCCGGCTCACGGCTGGGCAAGACCGACTATAACTTCGAGTGGGACCGCCGGATCTACGACTCCCACGACTGGGCGGACCGCAAGCCAGGTCAGCCTTTCTTCATGCAGGTCCAGCTCCACGGCGGCAAACTGCGCGAAGGGGCAGAGGCCGCCCGCGTCCAGTTCCGCGAAAGAGCGAAGCGTGAGCTCGGCGCCGGCACCGACCCGGCCAAGGTGACCCTGCCCCCTTATTACCCGCGCGACCCGGTCCTTCTGCAGGACTGGGCGGACTATCTCGACTCCGTCCGCCTGACCGACCTCCATGTCGGCCGGGTGCTCGGACGTCTCGAGAAGGAGGGACTGCTCGCCGACACGCTGATCATCTTCATGACCGACCACGGCATCAGCCACGCCCGCGGCAAGCAGTTCCTCTACGAAGAAGGCGCCCATGTGCCCATGATCATGCGCGGCCCGGGACTGCCGGCCGGCCAAGTGCGCGCCGACCTCGTCGAGCATATCGACCTCGCCGCGGTCTCCCTGGCCGCCGCGGGCATCACCGTACCCTCCTGGATGCAAGGCAAGGACGTGCTCGCGCCCGGCTACGCGAAGCGCGAAGAGGCGTTCTCCGCCCGCGACCGCTGCGACGAAACCACGGAGAAGATCCGCAGCCTGCGCACGGACAAGTTCATCTACGTCCGCAACTACCATCCCGGACGACCCCACCTCCAGCCCTGCGCCTACAAGGACGGCAAAACGATCGTCCAGAAACTCCGCGAGCTCCACGACTCCGGCAGCCTCGACCCGCTCGCCGAGAAAATCCTCTTCAGCCCCACGCGACCCAAGGAGGAGCTCTACGAACTCGCCACCGACCCCCATCAGGTGCGCAATCTTGCGGGCGACCCGACCTTCGCCGACGTGCTCGCAGAGCATCGCCGCCGTCTGGACGCCAAGCTCGCCGCCACCCGCGAACCCGGCCCGGAGAGCATGGCCATGTACGACAGCGACATGAAGCCGTACGTCGGCAAGGGCAATCCCGAGGTCGAACGCAACATCGCCCAGATGAAGAAGTGGGCCGCCGAGGGAAAATAAAACCATGCGCTCCCTCCTCCTTGCTTTCCTCGCCCTCACGGCCGTCGCCGCCGACCGTCCCGCGCCGGTCGAGACCGACAAACGCGTCCAGTCCGACGGCAAAGGCTGGCGCATCGAGAAGGCCGTCATCAAGGACGCCAAGCTCCCGCGGGTGCTGCTCATCGGCGACTCGATCCTCAGCGGCTACATGGCGCACGCGATCAAGCAGCTCGAAGGCAAAGCCTACGTCGATGCCTGGGTGAACCCCTACAACCAGTCCGAGCACCTCAACACTAAGATACTGCCCGAAGTGCTAGCG
>JBEDDU010000205.1:0-3992 GCA_041176065.1 Verrucomicrobiota bacterium
GCCCGCACCGGTGCCGACTACGTCGTCTCTTCCGACCCCTCCTGCCTCCTGCAGATCGGCGGCTGGCTGTCCCGCGAGGGCAAGCCGATCCTCCCGCTGCACATCGCCGAAGTCCTGGCCAACGACGCCTGAACATGTCCGACTCCAAAGCCATCTTCCTTAAGGACGCCACGGTCAACGCCGCGGACGGCGACCAGCGTGCCTTCATCCGCAAGGCGCTCGGAGGCTATTACGTCAACCGCGACCTCCAGAAGGCCCGTTACCGGGACTGGGAGCGCGCCCGTGACGCGGCTTCCATGGCCAAGTGGTCGGCGGTCAACGACCTTGCGAACGTCCTCGAGAAGTTCACGGCCAATTTCGAACGCAACGGCGGCGTCGTCCACTGGGCCCGCGATGCGGCCGAAGCCCGCGCCATCATCCTGAAGATCGCCGAGGACAACCAAGCCAAGGCCATCGTGAAGTCGAAGTGCATGACTTCCGAAGAGATCCACCTGAACGACGCCCTCGAGAAAGCCGGTTACGGCGTGGTCGAGAGCGACCTCGGCGAGTTCATCCAGCAGCTACGCGGCGAAGCCCCCTATCACTTCGTCTTCCCGTGCATGCACGTGAAGCGCGAAGCCATCAGCGAGCTCTTCACCAAGCACCTTGGCACGGCTCCGACCGACAGCCCTGAGGAGCTGACGATGATCGCCCGACGCCACCTGCGTCAGCTCTACGTCGACGCCGACATCGGCATCACCGGCGCGAACTTCCTCGTGGCCGAGACCGGTCAGATCTCGATCACCGAGAACGAAGGCAACGCGCGCCTCACCGCCGCCCTGCCCCGCATCCATATCGCGCTCTCCGGCATCGAGAAGGTGGTCAATCACCTCGACGACCTGTCGGTGCTGCTCCCGATGCTGGCCACCGCCGGCGCGGGCCAGCCGATGACCTGTTACAACACGCTCTACTCCGGCCCCCGGAAGAAAGGCGAGTGCGACGGTCCCGAGCAGTTCCATCTCGTCCTCCTGGACAACGCCCGCACCCGCCTGCTGGCCGACCCCGAGCAGCGCGATGCCCTCCATTGCATCCGTTGCGGCGCCTGCCTCAACGTCTGCCCGATCTTCAAGAACATCGGCGGTCTCGCCTACGGCACCACCTACCAGGGTCCGATCGGCTCGGTCATCACCCCGCACCTGCGCGGACTCAAGCAGTGGAATCACCTCTCCGGCGCCTCCTCGCTCTGCGGGGCCTGCACTGACGCCTGCCCTGTCCGCATCGACCTGCACCACCACCTGCTGCACAACCGTCGTAACGCCGCCAAGGAGTCGCCGACGTTGTTCGATCGCGTCTTCCATCACGGCTTCAATTTCGTGATCAAGCGTCCTTGGTTGTTCGCCACGGGCGGCAGGATCTTCCGCGCCACCCTGCCGCTGCTGCAGAAACTTCCGCTGCCCTACATGGGCGCCTGGATGAAGACCCGCGACCTCCCCAAGGCCCCTGCCAGCTCCTTCCGCGATCAGTGGAAGAACGACCATGTCTGACGCCCGCTCCGATATCTTCGCCCGCATCCGCGAGGCGCTCAAGGTCAAGGCCCCCAAGCCTCACCTCAAAGGCGAACCGGCTGCCGGTAAGACTTCGGCCGTCGCCAAGCCTTGGCTTCCCGAAGGCGGCGAGACCGCCGACGCGAGCCTGTCCATCCTGGCCGAGCAGCTGGCCAAGCTCAAAGCCGTCCTGATCCGCGTGCCGGATCACGCCGCCGCCGCCAAGGCGGTCGCCGACCTTTCATCGTCCAAAGGATGGAAGAAGGTCGCCTACCACGGGCACCCGCTGACGCGCCCCATCGCCTCGGCTCTGACTTGCGAGACCTGGGAAGCGGACGCCTCCTTCGACAAGCAGAAGCTCGAAGGCTGCGACGCCGGCCTGACCACCTGCGAGGCGATCGTCGCCCAGCTCGGCGCCATCCTCGTCTCCAGCGCGAGCTCCGGCGGCCGCGCCCTTTCGATCCTTCCCCACGTCCACGTGGTCGTCGCCGAAGCATCCCAGGTCGTCCCCGACCTGGGTTCGTCCCTCGCCCTCGTGCAGGCCCGTCACGGCAAGGACATGCCCAGCATGCTCTCGTTCATCACCGGACCGAGCCGTACGGGTGACATCGAGCGCATCTTGGTCCTCGGCGCCCACGGCCCCAAGGAACTGTACCTGGTGCTCGTCGGCTGACCCTGCCTTCGTTTCGTTTTTTCCAGCCCGACATGCTGGAAAGGACTGTTTTCCATCACCCCGGAAATCTCCTACAATCATCTCCGATGAGACCGTCACCCCAGGTCGCCTTCCTCTTGGCGGCTCTCGCCCTCGAGGGCGCGGAGCTCAGGCCTTTCCTTTGGTCCGGGCAGCTGAACGTCCCCGACCCCACCGCCTGCACGGTCGACGAAGCGGGCGACGTCTATGTCTCATCGACGACCCGTCGCAAGGCGGCGGACCTCGATATCCGCGAGCACATGCTCTGGGTAGCCGACGACGTGGCGCTCACCTCGCCGGCGGAAAAACTGGCCTTCTACCAGCGCGAATTGGCGCCGGGAAAGATGAAAGGAGCCCGCGGCGGACTCAAGGACCACAACAAGGACGGCAGCGTCGACTGGAAGGACCTGACTTACCACAAGGAACGCATCTACAAGCTCTCCGACACCGATCGTGACGGCGTCGCCGATAAGATCACGGTCTTCGCGGAAGGCTTCAACACGCCGGTCTCGGGCATCGCGGCCGGCGTGCTTTACTTCGACGGATGGGTCTACGTCACCGCCATCCCCGACGTCTGGCGCCTGAAGGACACCGACGGAGACGGCGTCGCCGACGTGAAGGAAATCGTGGCCACCGGCTTCGGCGGTCATATCGCCTATGCCGGACACGACATGCATGGCCTGCGCCTAGGGCCGGACGGTCGCATCTATTGGACGGTCGGCGACAAAGGCGCCAACGTGCTCAGCAAGGAAGGACGTCGTTTCGCCCACCCTCACGAGGGCTGCGTGCTGCGTTGCGAACCCGACGGCAGCCGCTTCGAGGTCTTCGCTCACGGCATCCGCAACACTCAGGAGATAGCCTTCGACGATTTCGGCAATGTCATCGGCGTCGATAACGACGGCGACCAGCCCAAGGAACGCGAGCGCCTGATGTATCTTGTCGAAGGTTCGGACTCCGGATGGCGCAACCAGCATCAATACCAGAAGACCACGAGCCGTTGGATGAAGGAGAACATGTGGTTGCCGCAGGGAGCTCCCGACCAACCCCTGTCGATCACTCCGCCGATCGCCAACTATTCCGACGGCCCGGCCGGTTTCCTGCGCGAACCAGGTCACGCGTTGGACGGCGACCTGCGCGGGAACTACCTGCTCAACCAGTTCCCGAAAGGCAAGATGGACGCCTTCACGCTGGAGCCGCATCAGGACGGCTTCCGGCAGACGAACCTACGTACGATCTCCTCCGGCATCATGGGCATCGGCATGTCCTGGGGAATCGACGGACGCGCTTATTACGCCGACTGGATCGGTGGCTACCCTCTCGACGGCAAAGGGGCGGTCTGGCGCCTCGACGTCGCCTCCGCGACCGACAAGTCGTCCGAGGACTTCCTCTCCAAGCCATTCTCCGTCGCGGTACCGAAGGACGAATGCCTGCGCCTGCTCGGCCACCGAGACCAGCGCGTACGCGTCCACGCCTCCATCCGCCTGCATCGTCAGGGCGCCTGGTCCGCGATGCTCTCCCTGGCCAAGGACGCGAATGCGCCTCGCTTGGCCCGCATCCATGCGATCTGGGGCTTCGGCATGGGACTGCGTCACGGCGAGATCCACGATATCTCCGCGGCGCTTGCCCTGATGGATGATGCCGACCCGGAAATCCGCGTGCAGGCGTTGAAGATCCTGAGCGAAGCCCAGCCGACGATCCGGACGGTCCCGAATCCACAGAGAGCATCCTACCCTCACCGGCTCATCGCAAAGGTCGCCGAGCAACGTGCGCATTCGGAC
>JBEDDU010000206.1:0-3496 GCA_041176065.1 Verrucomicrobiota bacterium
CGGTCCACGTCCCCGCTCTTGTCCTTGTCGAAGCGCACGAAGTTCAGGGCCGCCTGCTCGGGGTCGGGCTGCCGGACCATGAATTCCTCCTTGTTCAGCTTGCCGTCCTTGTTGGCGTCGCGGGCGTCGAACATGGCTCCGCGGTCGCGCGTGCCGGCCTTGGGGTCGCCCTTGGCCGCTCCCTTGCCTTTCTTGCCTTTGCCGGTGTTGCTTTCCGTGTTCTGCGCCGTTGACGGAGCGATCGGCGGCGGCAGGAACTTCGTCAGGCGGGCGATCACTTCGGCGTGTTCGGCCTTGGCCGCCACGTTCACGGTCTCGTGGGGGTCGTTGGTCTCGTCATAGAGCTCGGTGGCGTGGATGGCGTTGTCCTTGCGGTCGCGCCAGAGCGTCAGGCGCCAGCGGTCATCGCGGATGCTGTAGCCCATGAGGGTCTTGCCGGCATCGCTGCGCGGATACTGGCTGATGGCGACGGGGCGGACGCGCGCTGCGTCGTCGTCGAGCACCGGCTTGAGGCTCACGCCTTCGACGTCCTTGGGCTTGGGCAGTCCGCAGACGTCGGCGAGGGTGGGGTAGATGTCGATGAACTCGGCCAGCGAGGCGCTCTTGCGTCCGGCCGCCTTCTGTCCGGGCACGCTGATCAGCAGGGGCGCCCGCGCGGCGACCTCGAAGTTGGTGTGCTTATGCCACAGGCCGTGCTCGCCAAGCTGCCAGCCGTGGTCACCCCAGAGGACGATGACGGTGTTTTCGGCCAGGCCTTCCTTCTCCAGCGCGTCCAGGACCAGCCCGACCTGGGCGTCCATGTAGCTGATGGCGGCGTAATAACCGTGACGGAGCGTCCGGGCGGTCGCGTCATCGACGACGCCGTCCTTCGGCATGCCCGCGTAGCTGCCGAGTTCGCCGTTGGTGTGGCCGACGAACTTAGGCGCGTCCGCCGGGAGTTTCCGGAAGGCGGGGACGTAGATGTCCTTGGGGTCGTAGAGATCCCAGTATTTCTTGGGGGCGACGAACGGGAGGTGGGGCTTGGCCATGCCGACGGCCAGGAAGAAGGGTTTCCCTTTCTGCTTCAGTTCGGCGAGGGTCTTGGCGGCGAGCCGGGCGACCTTGCCGTCGGTGTAGGTGTCGTCGCTCACGTCGGCCGATTCGTAGGCCGGACCCCGTCCGCGACCTTTCTTGTCGACGTTGCCGGCCTGGAGCTGCTGGTTCGCCGGGGTGGCGTACTGCGGTGCTTTGGGGGTCTGCCAGGGCACCGTCCAGCTGGGGGCGTCGTCGAAGCCTCCATGGAAGATCTTGCCCATGCCTTGGCTGTGGTAGCCGTGGTTCTTGAAATATTGGGCGACGGTGACGGCTTCGGGCAGGGCGGTGCGGAAGTGCGTCTCGAGGTCCCAGACGCGGGTGGCGTCGGGGCGTCGGCCGGTCATGAGCGATGAGCGCGAAGGACTGCACACGGCCTGCTGGCAGTAAGCGCGGTCGAAAGTGGTCCCCCTCGCGGCGATCCGATCCATGTTCGGAGTCTTGATGACCTTGCTCCCGGAGGCGTTGACTTCGGGTCGCAGGTCATCGACGGCGATGAACAGGACGTTGAGCGGTTTGGTTTCGCCGGCGGTCAGGGCGGCGCAACAAAAGCCAAAAGCGAGGAGTCGGGTGAACGTCATGGGGTAAGCTCATCCTAGTAACCCCCGCCGATGGGCAAGGTTTCATCTTGGGTTAACTCAAAGCGAGACCGGAAAACGAAATGTTAGCTACGGGCATGATGAATTTTCAGGTCCCAGGTCTCGGCCATCAGGTCTCAGGTTCAGGTGTTCAGCACCAGGTCCAGGTTCCGGCCTGTTTGGATGTCTCTCACCTTTGCACCTTTGCACACGGCCACGCCGCATTTGCACCTTTGCACATTATTACCCGCACCCGTACCCGTACCAGAATACCTGTGCCGGATACCCGATCAGCCGAGACCTGAGACCCAAAGATGTCTTTCCCGCCAACTATCCGGTTTCCGGTCTCCCTTTGAGAGCCGTATCTCACCTTTGCACTTTTGCACAGCCGCAGGCCGATTTGCACCTTTGCACGTCCTCTTCTGGTCCATCGAGCCTCTGGGCCTCGGGGCCTCTCGATTGACTCTCCGGCCCTCGTGCCATCCGGCCCTCGTGCCATCCGGCCCTCCGGCCCTCGCCATTATTCCCCGTGCCCCCATGTCACCGTGCCCGCATGCCCCCTCTCATCGCCGCCTTACTTGTCAGCGGCGATGAGTTCCCATCCCTTGCGATATTGCTTCGTCAGCAAGGCTTCGGCTTCGGGCTTGCCCGGGAACTTCATCGCGGCGGCGTCCCAATCAAGTTTCACGCCCGAGAAGCGCGAGGCGACGTTGCCGAGCTGCACGGCTTCGGTCAGCGGGCCGGCATAGGCGAAATTATCCGTGGTCTCGTGGCCGTCGACGATCGCGTCCACCCAGGCGTGGTAGTGGCTTGAGCCTTCGACGTAATCAGCGAGGTCGACCGCCACCTTGTCCGTGGGCTTGTCCTTGGCCCGGGCGCGACGGGCGAGCTCGCCGGGGTTGAGGTTCTTGCCGAACTTCTCCTCGGGGAAGAGCATCGGCATGCCGACGTGCGGGAGCATCATGACGCCGAGTTCGCCGATGAAGATCGAACCGGCGGCGACGAACTTCTTGCCGGCGGGCATCTGCGCGAGCGCGAGGTCGGGCAGGCGGCCGCCGTCATACCAGGTGACCTTGAGGGTGTCGCCCTTGGTGTATTCGGTGCCGGGGAAGGTCCACTCGATCGTCTGCTCGCGGCACCAGGTCTGCGAATTGGCGCCGACGCTGTCCGCCTTGACGCTGAGCGGGTTGCCGAGCTTGAGCGCGGTGAAGACTGGGTCCAGCAGGTGGCAGCCGAAGTCGCCCATGGTGCCGCAGCCGAAGTCCACCCAGTCGCGCCACTTGAAGGGATGGTAGACGTCCGGCGCGAACTCGCGGGCGGGCCCGCAGCCGAGCCAGAGGTCCCACTCGACGCCGGCGGGCACGGGGCCGGAGGCGGGCATGCTCGCGTCGCTCAGGTTGGTGTAGCGGTTGCCGGTGTTCGGATGCCAGGTGTGCACGGCGAGGATCTTGCCGATGCGGCCGGTCTGGATGAGCTTCACGCCGGTACGGTATTCCTTGGCGGAATGGATCTGGTTGCCCATCTGGGTGCGGACCTTCGACTTGGCGGCCTGCAGGCGGAGCTGACGGGCTTCCCAGACGGTGTGCGTGAGCGGCTTCTGGCAGTAGACGTGCTTGCCGGCGCGCATGGCGACCATGGTGGGCAGCGCATGCATGTGGTCCGGGGTCGAGACGGTCACGGCGTCGAAGCCGTCGCCGAGCTTGGCGAACATCTCGCGCCAATCGGCGAAGTGGGCGACGCCCGGGTAACGGGCGTCGATCTTCGCATAGCGTCCGGCGTCGATGTCGCAGAAGCCGACGAACTTGGCCTTGGGGTGCGAACCGGTCTCGTGGATGTCGCTGTAACCT
>JBEDDU010000207.1:0-4930 GCA_041176065.1 Verrucomicrobiota bacterium
CCGAGGAGGTGCTCGGCCTGGGCACGGACGCGACGGGCGGAAGAGCGACGGGAGACGGCGTCGGCCCGGGCGACCTCCGCGGCCGCGACGTCGGCCGGACCGGCGGCGCCCACGGCCATCCGCTTGGCGACGAGGGCGACCTCGGCCTCGCGGGCGGCGAGGATCTCCTCCGCCGCGGCGACGCGGACCTCCGCGGCGCGCAACGAAGCGTAGGCCCGGACGACGGCGGCGCCCACGGCCAGGCCGACGACGCGGCGGCCTTCCTCGGCCTGCAGGAGCCGGGCCCTCGCGCCTTCCTCGGCGCGGCGCAGGCGGCCCCAGAAATCAAGTTCGAAGGACGTCGCCAACGCGGCGCGCTGGTTGGTGCGGACGCGTCCGTTCAACGCGAGGTTCGGATTGAAGCCGCCTTCGCTGATCTTGATCTGCTGCGACACCGCGGTCGCGTCGACCTGCGGCAAGGAAGCCCCTTCGACCTCGGCGAGGCCGGCGGCGGCCTCCTCGATCCTCGCGACGGCCAGCCGGAGATCCGTGTTGGCCGCGAACGCCTTCGCCACGAGGGCGTCGAGCTCCGGATCGCCGAAGGACTTCCACCACTCGGCGCGGACGGCGCCGCCGCCCTTCCCCGCTTCGGGGTAGGCTTCGGCGGAGGGCGTGGCCGGCCGCTGGTAATCGGGACCGAGCGCGCAACCGGCGAGCAGGCCGGCGGCGAGGAGCAGCGGGAGACGAGGCTTCATGGCTGGACGACGGCCTTCTCCTTGCGGCCGGAAAGAAGGTGGAAGAACCAAGGGATGAAGAGCGTGGCCACGAAGGTGTCGAGGAGCATGCCGCCGAGCACGCCCGTGCCCATCGACTGGCGGGCCGCGGCGCCCGCGCCGCCGGCGAAGGCGAGCGGGACGACGCCGAGCACGAACGCCATCGACGTCATGACGAGCGGACGGAGGCGCATGCGGGCCGCCTCGACCGCGGCGTCGGCCGCGGAACGTCCGGCGCGCCGGGCGCTTTCGGCGAACTCGACGATGAGGATCGCGTTCTTGGCCGCGAGGCCGATGAGCGTGACGAGTCCGATCTGGAAGTAGATGTCGTTGGGCATGCCGCGCGTGAAGATCGCGAGCAACGCGCCCAGGAGCGCGAACGGCACGGTGAGCAGCACGCCCAGCGGCAGGGCGAGGTCCTCGTAGAGCGCCGCGAGGATCAGGAAGACCATCAGCAGCGCGAGGAGGAAGGCGGGCAAGGCCGAGGTCGCCGCGCGCTTCTCCTGGAGCGCCTGGGCGGTCCAGTCGATGCCGTAGCCGACCGGCAGGAGGTCTTCGGCGATCCGCTCGACGAGCGCGATGGCCTCGCCGGAGCTCACGCCGGGCGCCGGCGCGCAGATCAGGCGGGCGGACAGGAAGCCCATGTGGCGTTCGAGCTGCTCGGGACCGGCGGAAGGCTTGAACTTCACGAAGGTCGACAAGGGGATCATCTCGCCGTTGCCGGCGCGCACGTGCACGCGGCCCCCCGCGGCCGCGTCCATGCGGTCGGCGGCCTCGGACTGGACGAGCACGCGGTAGGTGCGGCCGGCCAGCGTGAAGTCGTTGGCGTAGACGACGCCGATCGTGGCCTGCAGCGCCTCGTGCAGTTCCGGCAGCGAGACGCCCAAGGTGGCGGCGCGGACCTCGTCGACCTCGGCCAGCACCTGCGGGACGGCGGGACGGAGGAAGACGCGGATGCCGGTGAGCTCCGGGCGGGCGCGCAGGGCGGCCTCCAGCTTCTCGATGTTCGCCGCGAGCCGGGCGGGATCGTCGTCCTCCTTCGCCTGCAGGTAGAATTCGAAGCCGCCGGCGGACCCGATCCCGCGGATGGCGGGCGGGTTCACCACGAGGCACATGCCGTCAGGCTGCGTCATGCCGATCGCGTTGAGCTGGCGCGCGAGGATATCGCCGCCGGGCGGCCGTTCGCCGAAATCCTTCAGGGGGAGGAAGATGGTGCCCGAGTTCGTGCGCTCGCCGCCGCCGAGCAGGTCGAAGCCGCTGATCGCGAAGGTATGGCGCACCGCGGGGTTCTGCCGGAGCTTCGGCGTGAGGTCATCCATGAACGCCTTCGTGCGGTTGATGCCCGCCCCGTCCGGCAGCGCGACCATCGCGAGGAGGTAGCCCTGGTCTTCGGGCGGCAGGAAGCTGCGGGGGATCGTCGTGACGAGCGCGACGTTGGCGAGGACGATGCCGAAGAAGCCGGCGGCGGCCGAACGCGGATGGTCGAGGAGCCAGCGGACCACGCGTCCGTGCCAGGCGGCGACGTGCCCGAAGCCGCGGCCGAAGCCGTCCACGAGCCAGGCGAGTCGGCCGGCCGAAGCGTGGGCGTGCGGCCGGAGCATGAGCGCGCAGAGCGTCGGGGTCAGGGTGAGCGCGACGAAGCCGGACAGGATGACCGAGAGGGCGACGGTGACCGCGAACTGGCGGTAGAGCACGCCGGCGATGCCGCCGAGGAAGGCGACGGGCAGGAACACGCAGACCAGCACGCAGACGATGGCGACGATCGCGCCCGCGACCTCGCGCACCGATTCCTTGGCCGCCTCGAAGGGGCTCAGGCCCTGCTCGCGCATGAGCCGCTCGGTGTTCTCCAGCACGACGATCGCGTCGTCGACCACGATGCCGATGGCGATGACCATCGCGAAGAGCGTCAGGATGTTGATCCCGTAACCCATGACCCAGAGGCCCGCGCACGCGCCGATCAGCGAGACGGGCACGGCGATCATCGGGATGAGCGTCGCCCGCCACGAACCAAGGAAGAGGAAGACGACGATCGCGACCAGGAGCGCGGCCTCGAAGAGCGTGCTGCGGACCTCGCCGATGGCGGAGCGCACGAAGCGGGTGGTGTCGAAGGGGATCGCGTAGGCCACGTCGGGCGGGAACTGGCGCGTCAGCTCGTCCATGCGCGTCCGGATGCGGTCGGCGGTCTCGAGGGCGTTGGAACCCGTCTGCAGGAAGACGCGGATGCCGGCCACGGGCTTGCCGTCCAGCATGCTCAGCTGCTCGTAGCTCTGGGAGCCGAGCTCGACGCGCGCCACGTCGCGCAGGCGCAACGCGCCCTCGCCGGCGCCGGCGCGCAGGACGATGTCGCCGAACTGCTCGGGCGAGGACAGGCGGCCGCGCGCCACGACGGGGATCACGAAGGCGGCGTCCACCGAAGGCTCCTGGCCGAGGCGGCCGACGGCGTACTGGGTGTTCGTCGCGCGGACGGCGCGCACGACCTCCGCGGCGCTGACCCCGAGCGCGGCCATCCGGTCCGGCCGCAGCCAGACGCGCATCGCGTAGTCGCGGGCGCCGAAGACGCCGCAGTCGCCGACCCCGGGCAAACGCTTGAGCTCCTCGACGACGACCGACGAGGCGTAGTTGCTCAGGAAGACGGAATCGCGCGTGGCGTTGGGCGAGACGATCGAGACCGACATGAGGATGTCGTTCGAACGCTTCTTGGTGATGACGCCGAGGCGGCGCACCTCCTCGGGAAGGCGGGGCTCGGCGAGCTTGACGCGGTTCGCGACGAGGATCGTCGCCATGTCCGGGTCGACGCCGTTCTCGAACGTGACGGTGATGCTCAGCGCGCCGCTCGACGAGGCGTTGGAAGAGTAGTACAGGAGCCCTTCGACGCCGTTGATCTGCTCCTCGAGCGGGGCGGCGACGTTGTTGACCAGGGCCTCGGGCGAGGCGCCGGGGTAGCTCGCGACGACGGTGACGGTCGGCGGGGCGATCTGCGGATACTGCGAAAGCGGCAGGTTCAGCAGCGCGAGGCCGCCGATCAGGACGATGACGAGGGATAGGACGGCCGAGAAGATCGGCCGGCGGATGAAGAAGTCCCAGCCCATTTACTTCTTGGCCGGAGCGACGACGACCGGGGCGCCCGGGCGCAGCTTGTGCAGCTGGTTGAGGATGACGCGGTCGCCGTTCCGGAGGCCCGCGAGGATGACGACGTCCGCGCCCTGGGTCTCGCCCAAGGTCACGGTGCGCGCCTCGGCGCGGTCGCCGGCGCCCACGACGAAGACGGATCGGCCCGACGGGGCCTGCACCAAAGCCTGCTGCGGCACGAGATAGGCGTCCTTGGCCTTGCCTCCGGTCACGCGCACGCGCACGAACTGGCCGGCGAGGAGCGCGTCGTCCGCGTTGGCGAAGCGCGCGCGCAGCTGCACGGTGCCGAGACGCGTGTCGACCTGCGTGGCGGCGAAGTCGATCCTGCCGCGCGCCGGCATGGCCGAGCCGTCCGGCCGCAGCAAAGCGACCTCGGCGCCCTGGGCCCCCGCGGCGCCGGACGGGAAGAGGCGATGGAAATCGGCTTCGGCCAGCCCGAAGCGGGCCCAGACCTCGTCGGAGCGCACCACCGTCGTCAGCAGGCCGTCGGGCCCGACGGGGTTCACGAGCGTGCCTTCGGGGCGGAGCCGGCGGCCGGCGACGCCCGCGATGGGCGAGCGGACTTCGCAGTAATCGAGGTCGAGCTTGGCGAGCTCGGCGCGGGCCGCGGCGGAGTCACGCGACGCGACGGCGGCGGCTTCCAGGGCCTTGGCGTCGTCGGCCTCCTTGCGGCTCGCGGCCTTCTGCTTGAAGAGCGCGGCCTGACGGGCGGCCTCGGCGGAGGCCTGCTCGGCGCGGGCGGTCTCCTGCGCGAGCTGGGCGCGCGCCAGGGCGTGCGCCGCGGCGTAGGGCGCCGGATCGATGCGGAAAAGGAGGTCGCCGGCCTTCACCTTGGCGCCTTCGGCGTAGTCGACGGTCTGCAGGATGCCGGTCACGCGCGCGCGCACCTCGACCTCCCGGACGCCTTCCACCTGCGCGGGGGCGACGGCGGTCTGAGCCAGATCGGCCGGGGCGACCCGGATAACGGCCACGGACAGGGGGCCAGGGGCAGGCGGAGCCGACTCCTGACGGCATCCGACGAGAGCCAGCAAGATTGCTCCGAACAGAAG
>JBEDDU010000208.1:0-2514 GCA_041176065.1 Verrucomicrobiota bacterium
TCACGAGGCCACCGGCGGCGGCGCCGGACGCTGGGTCGAAGGCCTGCTCTTCGTCGCGCCGCTGCCGATGTTCTGGGCGGTCGGACTCTTCTGGCCGTGGATGCTCCTCTGGTCCGCCGTCTACGTCTGGTGGCTGCTTCGCTCGAATCGTCGCAACCCGCTGCCGGCTGGCGTCGGCGCGCGCGTCGCCGACCGGCTGGCGGCCATGCCGCTGATCGACGTGATGACCTGCGGCCATGTCGCGTTCATCAGCCTGGCCCTCCTCGTGAAGCGGAAGGGCGTGCATCCCGAGGCCTTGTTCGACGCCGGCTGCCTTCTCCTGCTCGCCGTCGGCACCGCTCCTTTCGCCATGCGGCTCGTCCTGCGCTGGCGGAAGCAGATTCCCTCCACCTGAGGAAACGGCGGGTTTTCGTCCCTCCTTCGGGGTTTTCTGGGAACTGGGCTTGTCCTCAGGCGTCTCACTCTTTCTGATTAACCCTCCCCCAGGGCTATGGACGACTCCCTTGACCTCGAATTCGCGGTGACCTACCGCCATCGCATCTTCTTCACCGAAGGTGCGTTCGCTTCGGGCAACCGCGTCCTCGCCGACCTGTTCGCCGGGGCCAAGGTCATCCCGATCGTCGACGCCGGCCTGGCGTCGTCCCGTCCAGGCTTCGTCGCCGAGGTCGCCGCCTACGGCCAGGCCATGGGCGTGCACTTCACCCGCGCGCCGCTCGTGCTCACCGGCGGTGAAGCCGCCAAGAAGGACTCCGCCGTCGTCAAGGCCGCCCTCGCCGCGATCGAAGCCGACAAGATCTGCCGCCACTCCTACGTCCTCGCCATCGGCGGCGGCGCCTTCCTCGACGCCGTCGGTTTCGCGGCCGCCACCGCCCACCGTGGCGTCCGTCTCGTCCGCATGCCGACCACGACCCTCGGACAGGGCGACGCCGGCGTCGGCGTGAAGAACGGCATCAACACCTTCGGTAAGAAGAATTTCACCGGCGCCTTCGCCGTGCCCGCCGCCGTGGTCAACGACCTCGCGCTGCTCGCTTCGCTCGACGCCCGCGGCCTGCGCGACGGACTCGTCGAGGCCGTGAAGGTCTCGCTCCTCAAGGACCCGGTCTTCTTCGCCAACCTCGAAAAGGAATCCGCGCTGCTCGCCGCCGGCGATATCCCGGCCATCGGCCGCGCCGTCCGTCGCTCCGCCGAACTGCACGCCCGCCATATCGCCGGCAACGGCGATCCGTTCGAGCTCGGCAGCGCCCGTCCCCTCGACCTCGGCCACTGGGCCGCGCATAAGCTCGAGTCGATGACGAACCATCGCCTGACGCACGGCGAGGCCGTCGCGGTCGGCCTGGCGCTCGACATCCTCTGCGCCCGCGACCTCGGCCTGTTCGGCAAGGAAGAAGCCGAACGCACGCTCAACCTGCTCGTCGCCCTCGGCTTCCGGATCTACGCGCCCGAGATGCATCTCGACGGCGGCGCCCCGATGCTGGCCGGCCTCGAAGAATTCCGCGAACACCTCGGCGGACAGCTCACGCTCGTCCTGCCGACCGCCATCGGCAAGTCCACGCAGGTCCACGAGATGGCCGCCGGCGTGGTCCGCAAGGCGGCCGACGAACTCCGGACGCGGGATCAGCAGCCATGCGTCGCGCGGTCCTGAACGTCGTCGGCCTCTCCGCCCGGGACCTGAACTCCGGCGTCATGCCGCGTCTCGCCGCGCGCGCCGCCAGGGGCAGCGTCGCCCGGGTCCGCCCGGCGTTTCCCGCCGTCACCTGCACCGCGCAGTCTGATTACCTCACCGGCAAGCAGCCGAGCGAACACGGCATCGTCGGCAACGGCTGGTATGACCGCACGCTCAGCGAGGTGCAGTTCTGGAAGCAATCGAACCGCGTCGTGCTCGCCCCGAAGGTCTGGGACGAGCTCCACGCCAAGAACCCCAAGCTCAAGGTCGCGAACCTCTTCTGGTGGTATAACATGGGCACCGCGGCGGACATCTCCGTCACGCCGCGCCCCGTCTATAAGGCGAACGGCGGGAAGATCTTCGACATCGCGAGCTATCCGCAGCGCTTCAAGGAACTGCTGAAGCGCGACCTCGGTGACTTCCCGTTCCATTCCTTCTGGGGTCCGCGCGCCGGCCTGCCTTCCTCGCAGTGGATCGCCGACAGCGCGCGCTGGATCGAAGAGCACGAGCAGCCCGATCTCAGCCTGGTCTACCTCCCGCATCTCGATTATGACCTGCAGCGGTTCGGTCCGGCCGACCCCCGCAGCGATGCCGCCCGCCGCGACGTCGACAAGCTCGTCAGCGATCTGGCCGAATTCCTCGAAGCCCGGGGTGTCGAGGTGCTCATCGTCTCCGAATACGCCATCACCGCCGTCGACCGGGCGGTACCGCTGAACAAGGTGTTGCGTGAGAAAGGCTGGCTCGAGCTCAAGCCTGAGGACGGCAGCCTCACGCTCGACTTCTTCAATTCCAAGGCCTTCGCGGTCGTCGACCACCAGGTCGCGCACGTCGTCGTCCTCGATCCGGCGGTC
>JBEDDU010000209.1:0-9806 GCA_041176065.1 Verrucomicrobiota bacterium
CTACGAGATCGGTCGTTACCGCATCTTCGGACTGGCCTCGGTCGAAGTGCTCCGCGGCCCCTCCTCCACCCTTTACGGCGCCAACGCGCTCGGCGGCGTCATCGACCTGCGCCAGCAATCCCCGCTCACGGCACGCAATGGCTCGACGCTGGTCGCCGAAGGCGGCTCCTACGGACGCGGGACGCTCAACTACGCGTTGCTCACGAACAACGCCGAGGCGGGTCAAGCGGCCATCCAGGGAACGGCGCTCTCGCTCACGGCCACGCATGACGATGGCTTCCGTCCCAACGCCGACCGCGAGGCCGTCAGCGCCTTCCTGAAACACGAACAGCGGCTGGCGCCGAACCTCGTCTTCGATTTGGTGGGCTCGGCCGACCACGGCAAGGCCGGCCTGCCCGGACAGCAGCTCGGCGGTCCGCCCAATCTCACCGACTGGCAGCGTGACGGCGGCTGGCTGCTTTCGCCGGGCCTTCGCTTCCAGGACGAAACCACCGAAGCCTCGATCTTCTGGTCGCGCGCCGGCTCGTCGATCGAAAGCCTGACCGCACCCTACGCCAACCGCTACCTGCTCGACCGCGATGAAGTCACCGCGACCATCGACCGTCGCGTCCGCCCCGACCTCACCCTCGGGCTCGGCCTCAGCTACGAAAGCACGTCCTTCGACCAGTTCGACGTGGCAGCGAACAGCCTCACCTGGGCGGATACCCAGGAAAGCCTCGGCGTCTGGACCCGCGCCGAATGGCAGGTCACCGCCAACGAACGCCTCCGCGCCGCGGTACGCGCCGATCGGTTCACGGATTTCGCCGGCAAGACGACCGGCGACGTCACCTACAGCCGTCGCCTCAGCAAAGAGAAGCTCGCCCACGTCAAGGTCGGCACGGCCTACCGAGCGCCGGCGGCGAACGACCTCGCTTACGGCACGCACCTCGGCCTCCCGCTGCGACCGGAGAGCAACACCGGCTTCGAGATCGGCCTGCGACACGAAGACCTCGTCCCCGGCGCGCTCTCCTGGACCCTCGTCGCGTTCCGCAACGACCTGAGCGACCTCATCGATTACAACCCGATCAGCTACCAGACCTACAACATCGCGGAAGCGCGCACCCAAGGCTTGGAGGCGGGCGTGGAGACTCGTCCGGCCAAAGGCCTGCGTCTCTTCGGGGCCGCCACGTGGCTCGACACCCAGATCGTCTCTTCTGACTACTTCCTCGGGACCGGTCTCGCCGGCGACAAGCTGCTGCGCCGCCCCACCCTGACCTTATCGCTCGGGGCCGAGGTCATGCCGGACGACGACTGGACCTTCGGCGTCTCCGCCGCGCACCTGCGCGGCCGCGAAGATTTCGACTGGAACGCCTACGCGCGGACGGCCCTGCCCGATGCGACGTTCGTGCGACTTTGGATCCGCCGGGTGCTGTCGGACCGCACCGAGATCTCCCTGCGCCTCGAAAACATCTTCGGCGAAGACGCCCCGCCGGCCGCGTTCGGCTTCCCGGCCCAGCCCCGTTCGGCTTATCTCAGCCTGACGCGTCGCTTCTAAGCACGACATCGGCGGTCCCGGATATTCACACCGTTCCCAATCCGTTTGCATCCCGGACGCGGATGGGCAAAGTCCGTGCTCCTTCCCATGAGCCGGTTCTACTTCGCCTATGCCTCCAATCTGGACTCCACCCAGATGGAGCGGCGTTGCCCGGGCTCGAGCTACCGCGGCAAGGCCTTCCTGCCCAAGCATCGGCTGGCCTTCACCCACCCCAGTTCCACCTGGGGCGGCGGCTCGGCGGACATCCTTGAAGACCAGGACACCCCCGGTGTCTGGGGCGCGGTCTACGAGATGACGCCCGATGACTGGAAGCGCATGGATGAAGCCGAAGGAACCGCCTACAAGCGCGTCAAGCTGTCCGTGCTCGAAGCCGGCCTGGAAGACTGCCCCCTCGACTGCCAGGCGTACAAGGTCGTCGACCCGACCGGACCTCACCTGCCCTCGCGCCTCTACCACGAGAAGATCGTCCGCGGCGCCCTGGCCCGCGGCCTGCCCGCCGGCTGGATCGCCTGGCTTCGCGGCCTCTCCATCAAAGGCTGACGTGACCCGCGAGAAGCCACGCTGCTTCTGGTGCGGAGATGATCCGCTCTACGTCGCGTATCACGATGAGGAATGGGGCGTGCCGGTCCGCGACGACCGTAGGCTCTTCGAACAACTCATCCTCGAGGGCGCGCAGGCCGGCCTTTCCTGGATCACGGTGCTGAAGAAGCGGGAGCACTATCGCAAGGCCCTCGCCGGCTTCGACGTCCGGAAGCTCGCCCGCTTCGACGACAAGAAAGTCGCTGCCCTGATGCGGAACGCGGGACTCGTCCGACATCGCGGCAAGCTGGAATCCGTCGCGCTCAACGCGCGCGCCTTCATCGCGATCCAAGAGGAGCACGGAAGCTTTTCGCAATGGCTCTGGGCGCACGTCGACGACGCCCCCGTGGTGCGGCGCTCGCGCCGCCCCCGACCGACCTCTGCCGTCGCGGAGAAGATCTCCAAAGAACTGAAGCGACGCGGCATGAAGTTCGTCGGCCCGACGATCATCCAGGCCTACCTGCAGGCCGTCGGCGTGTTCGACGAACACCTGCCGGGCTGTTGGAAGGCCTGAGCCGAAGGGCTAGAGCCAGGGCTAGGGCTAGGGCCAGTTCAGGGATTACAACAGAAGCCCACCGGCTTCCAAACCAATCACCGGGTGGTGGGCGAGAGGCCGTTGACGGAGACGGCGAGCTTCTCGGTCGTAGGCTCGATGGTCCGCTTCACGAACACCTTGCCTCCGCTGACGACGGCGAACTGGGTCGGCTGGGCCGAGGCCGGCACGTTGACGTGGAACTTGTTCATGTGCTTCGCATCGATGCGCCGGTCCGCGAGACGGAAACGCAGGAGGCCCTTCTTCGTCTCCACGACGAGCTGGCAGTCGGATGGCTTCACCTCGGCGGAGTCGTCCGCGTAACAATACCCGAGCGAACCATGCAGGGCCGGGTAAGCGTAGCTGGTCAGCTGGGCCGAAGGATCGTAATACCCGACCAACGTGACCACCGAGACCCCGAAGGCCTGCGGCTTACGCTCGATGGAATCTTCGCCGCCCTTGGCTTCCTGCCATAGTTTCCCATCCGAGACATAGGCCTGGGTGAAACCGCGGGAGACCGTCACCTGCGTGCCGTTCATCAGGAGCGTCGAAGCATAACCCGCGCCGTGATTGATGGAGACCAAGCGTCCCTTGTTGGCGGAGGAGGCCACCGGCAGGGGGATTTCCTTGGTCCAATTACCGTCGCCCATCGCGATCTCCACGCGCTCGTTCTCGGCGAGCAGCTTCGCCAGGCTCGCTTCGTTCAGGCCCTTGATCGGCGCGGCGACGGCACGTCCTTTCGGCAGACGATGGCTGAAAGGCTCCATGCGCTTGGACTCCTCGTTCCACTTGCTGAAACCCGTGGGCGAAAGCGGATCGAAGACCGCCTTCGACTCGAAGAACTTCTGGATGAGGGCCGCGCTGTTCGGCGTGTAGAGCGTGAAGCGGTTTAAGGACGAGAACGGCGCGCCGCCGGCCATGGCGTCGAAGCCGTAGGCGCGCCCGTCGAACGGCGGCTGCGACCGGCCCTCGAGCGTGGCGTCCTTGCCGGTCCGGATCTGCCCGAAGTTCGGGAGGAAGCGGCGCTTGTCGGCGTCCCAGCCCCAGGTCGAGTTGACCTGGTCGGCCGCGCGATGGACCGACCCCTTGAAGCCGTCGACGTAATGGCCGAGCCCGTAGTTATGGCCGACCTCATGGCTGAATTCGTTGCCGAGGGAATTATCGAGGGTCACCATGCCGTTGCCGCCCGACCCCCCGTGCACCTGGACGCCGTTGGCATATACGCCACGGCTGTTATGCGCCGCGAGCTGCGCGACGGCATAAGGATGGTTCTTCTCGCCGGCGCCGGCGGTGCTATGGAGCCCGTAGTTGGCGTTGTCGATGCCGTGCGAGATCAGTTCCTTGCCGATGTGCTGGCGCATCGCGCCTTCGTGCCAGCCGCCCTTGCTGGGATCGACCTCGGTGAGCAGCACGCCCGTCGGCAACATCACTTCCTTGAAGTGCTGGGGCGCATACTGGCTCACGACCAGCTGGCTGGCCGGCAGGGTCTGGAAATATTCGCGGTGCGCCTCGCGGTCGGCGGCGAAATGGAAGGCGCCACGCGGCGTGGTCAGGAAGCCCAGGTCGATCGTGTGCAGCAGCAGCTGCGTCGGCGCGCCGACGTCGATCGGCGAAAGCTCGCCCGTCGCCTTGCCTTGGACGAAGCGCAGGGAGAAGCCCGGGCGAATCCATTCCCCCGGCAGGTCGACGCTCCACGCATCGCTCGCGTAACGCAGCCCGTTGTTGTCGAGCTCACCTTCGCGGAACCAGCGGCCCGCGGAGGCCTTGAAGAGCACGGTCATGCCGCGCGAGACCTGCATCTTGCCGTCGCCGTAATGGACCGTCGAACCGTAGCCCGCTCCGGCCTTGACGCGCACGACCTTGCCGTCGACGGCTTTCGCCGAAGGCAGATAGATATCCCGCACCCAGCGTCCGTCGGCCGTGGCGACTTCGACGAGCGCGTTCCTGCCCAGCATGGCGCGCAGCTCGGCGCCGTCCTTGTCCGCCAGCTTCGCGATGCTTGCGGAATCTTCGATCAGCCCGAGGGTGTCGCCCTTGGGCTTGAAATCGATTCCTCCCGACGGAACACCTTCTACGAAGTAAGCCGTCCTTGGCAACGACTCCGGCGGGGACATCTTCGCCGAACCGAGGACTTTGCCGGCAGCGTCCACCACCGTGACCGAGATCGGCGTGGCGTCGGACCGCAGCGGGCGAACCATCAGCAGCGCCTTGCGCAGGCTGATCAGGCGAGGCTGGCGATCATCTTCGCGAGGCCGCGCGGGGATGATCTGGCTCTGAGCAAAGAGCACTTGGGCTTCGAAATCCCCCCTGAGGTCGTTCTTCGGCGCCGTGGTGTTGAACACCAGGGCGGATTCAACAGCGCCCGAAGCGGCGAGGGATGACGGAGAATGACAGGCGATGAGCAGACCAATCAAAAGAGCGACACGAGGTGACATGAGACGGGGTATGCATGACAGAAAACGCCGAGCTTTAACCATCGGCAAGGACGGAGACCCCTTTTAATCGGCTGATTCCGCTCAACTACCCCTGCTTTTCCACCCTCCGTCATCTGTCCTCAGTCATCGATTCTTTGTGCGGAACCTACTGCCCTCATATCGCTCCAATACGGTGGACAGCCGGGGCCGGTTTCAGCAATTCTGCCGTCCACTGCCCCGCCCTATCCCCCATTTCCTATCATATGAAATCCCTGACCCGCACCTCCTTGTCCCTGGCCTTGGCGCTGGCGACCCTGACCGGCCTCGCGCAGGAGCCCGCCAAGAAGCCTGATGCCAAGCCGCTTCCCAAGTGGGAAGCCATGGACTACGGCCGCTTCCTGTCAGCCTCGATCGACAACACCCAAGGCAAGAGCCCGTTCGAGCAGAAGGGCTGCGCGGCGAACAAGGCCGTGCTCGTGAACCTCGGCAACCGTGAAGCCGGTTACGCCTTCGACACCGACACCCTCCGCGGCGCCGGCGCCTGGACGGGCGGCTGGATGCAGACCAAGGGCGTCGCCTTCGACGGCAAGCACGGCCCGAACCCCGGCCCCGCCGTCGGCGCCAAGGTCTACTTCGAAACGAACCCCGGCCCCGGCTGGAGCTTCAACGGCACCTTCAACGAAACCCGCGCCCTGCCCAAAGGACCCGAAGGCGTGATGTCCAAGATCCCGCTCGGTCCGCTCCCCCGCGAACATGCCAAGTATCAGGGACTCTACCTCCACGGTGACCGCGTCGTCTTCGCCTACACCGTCGGCGGCGCCGAAGTCCTCGAGTCCGCCGAACTGGAGAAGGTCGGCGACGTCTCCGTGCTCTCGCGCTCCTTCACCGTCGTGAAGGGCGAGCTCGACGCCTCCGTCCGCCTCCTCGACCTGCCCTACGGCGGCAAGGTCGACCTCGCCGACGGCGCCAACGCGATCGTCCGCATGGAAATCCCGCTCCCGCCCGAGCAGCCCGGCAAGAAGGCCGACCCGAAGGCCAAGGCCAAGACCACCAAGGCCGCCAAGAACGCCCCGGCCATCGTGAAGCCGGCCGACGAACTCACCACGGTCACCGTCAACGGCCTGCCCAACGGCTCGATCCTGAGCAACAAGGGCAACTTCCTCGCGCTCAAGCTCGCCAAGGTCGCCGCCGGCACCTCGTTCAAGGTCTCCTTCGCCCACGGCGCGATCAACGCCGGGGACGTGCTGCGCAAGGTGACCTCCCGCGTCGCCGCCGCCACCGACCTCCGCGCCTTCACCAAGGGCGGTCCCGCCCACTGGACGCAGGAAGTCGTCACCGAAGGCACGCTCGGCGAGACCGACCAGGCCAAGCAGATCGAGACGCTCAAGGGCCGCATCGAGAGCGAGACCGACGCCGCGCAGAAGCAGTCCCTCAAGGACCAGCTCGCCGAAGTGCAGGCCGCGCCCTACCTCGTCGACACCGTCACCATCCCCGCCGAGAACCCCTACAACTCCTGGATCCGCGTCGGCGCGATCGACTTCTTCCAGGACGGCCGCATCGCCTTCTCCACCTGGAGCGGCGACGTCTGGGTCGGCAAGTTCGCCGACGACAAGCTCAGCAAGATCACCTGGCGCCGCTTCGCCACGGGCATCTTCCACGGCCTCGGCCTGAAGATCGTCAACGAACAGATCTACGTCCTCGGCCGCGACCAGATCACGATCCTGCACGACTTCAACAAGGACGGCGAAGCCGACTTCTACCAGAACTTCAACAACGACGTCCAGGTCACCTCGAACTTCCACGAGTTCATGTTCGACCTGCAGACGGACGCGCAGGGCAACTTCTACTTCCTGAAGGGCGGCCCCGTGAATCCGGGAGGCCGTGGCTGGGGTCCCCTCAGCGACCACCACGGCTGCATCTTCAAGGTCTCGGCCGACGGCCAGAAGTTCGAAGTCTACGCCACCGGCATCCGCGCCCCGAACGGCATGGGCGTCGGCCCCAACGGCGAAGTCTCCAACGGCGACAACCAGGGCACCTGGGTCCCGGTCGACTACCTCCACTTCTCCAAGCCCGGCGAGTTCATCGAAGTCCCCGACCTCGCCCACCGCACCCCGGCCCCGACGAAGTACAGCCCGCACCTCTGCTGGATCCCGTACGACGTCGACAACTCCAACGGCGGCCAGATCTGGGTGCCGGCGAACAAGGGCAAGTGGGGTCCGTTCGAAGGCCGCATGCTCTACCTCTCCTACGGCAAGTCCTCGCTGTTCGCGGTGCTCCAGGAACGCGTCGGCGAAGTCGCCCAAGGCGGCGTGGTGAAGTTCCCGCTGAAGTTCGCCACCGGCCTGATGCGCGCCCGCTTCAATCCGGTCGACGGCCAGCTCTACGTCTCCGGCCTCAAGGGCTGGCAGACCAACGGCGTGAAGGACGGCGCCATCCAGCGCGTCCGCTACACTGGCAAGTCCGTCACGATGCCGGAAGCGCTCCACGTCTCCAAGCAGGGCATCACCGTCCGCTTCACCGGCGCGCTCGACAAGAAGTCGGCCTCCGACGCCCAGAACTGGTCCCTCGAGCAGTACAACTACCTCTACTCCGGCGCCTACGGCTCCGACACGTACAAGGTCAGCAAGCCCGAGGAGAAGGGTTCCGACCAGGTTCCGATCAAGTCCGTCAAGCTCGCCGACGACGGCAAGTCGGTCTTCCTCGAAGTCGAAGGGCTCGTCCCCGTGATGCAGATGCGCATCAAGATGAACGTGAAGGCCGTCGACGGATCGCGCGTGCCCGACGACATCGCGCACACGATCAACGTGGTGCCCGAGAAGGAAGGCGAAGACTACCGCTCGTTCGCCAAGTAAGCTGAGGCGAATTCCTCATCGACGAAGGCCCGGTTCACGCCGGGCCTTCTTGTTGGGGGCTTGCCTGACGGCGGGAATGCGTCCCAATAGACGTGCTCCGCCGCCATGCGTCTCCGTCGTCTCTTCTGCCTGCTCGCCGCGACCCTCGCGACCATCCTCTCCGCCCAGGATCTCCCGGGTCTGAAGGTGACGTTCACCGCCGCCGGCAAGACCGACGTCCGCACGGACCGCCTCCTCGCGCTCTACGTGCCTGCCGGGCAGGCGCCGACGCCTTTCATCCCGGCCGGTCCGTTCACCGCGAAGTGGGAAGGCGACCTGCAGTCGCCGATGCGGGGCACCTTCAAGCTGGCGGTCGAGACTTCCGGCCAGTTCAAACTGAGCCTCAACGGCCAGCCGCTCCTCGACGGCCCCGGCATCAAGACCGTGCAGCTCAACAAGGGCCCGAACCGCCTCGTGGCGGAGATCACGGGCGCGGCCAAAGGCGACACCTTCGCGCGCCTCAGCTGGGCTTCGAAGGACTTCCCGCTCGAGCCGGTGCCGCCGACGATCCTCACGCACCCGGCGGACAAGGAACTCGACGCCGCCGCCCAGGTCCGCGAAGGCCGCCTCCTCTTCGCGCAGATGAATTGCGCCGCCTGCCACGCCGACGCCGCCCGCCTGCCCGCCAAAGGCGCCGGCATGCCGGAGCATGGCCAGAACGCACCCCTGCTCTCGGAACTCGGCGTGAAGTTCAAGGCGCCCTTCCTGGCCGATTGGATCCATGACCCGCACTCCATCCGTCCGCATTCGCTGATGCCCAAGGTGCTGACCGGCCCCGGCGCCGAACAGCAGGCCGCCGACCTCGCCGCGATGCTCACGCAAGGCGCGCAAGCCAAGGAAGGCGCCGTCGACCTCAAGCTCGCGCCGCAGGGCGGCGAGCTCTTCGCCAACCTCGGCTGCATCGCCTGCCACCAACGCCCTGACGCCGAAGGCAAGGACGTCCATGAACGCGTGCCGATGGGCCACGTGAACGACAAGTGGCACCCGGCCGCGCTCGTGGAATACCTGCAGGATCCGGCCAAGCACTATCCGGCCACGCGCATGCCGCACTTCCGCCTCGAGGAGGAAGAAGCCACGCAGCTCGCGGCCTATCTGCTCGCGAACTCCCGCATGATCAAGCGCAAGGCCGTCGCCGGCGACGCGACCCGCGGCGCCGCGCTCATCGTCAGCGCCGGCTGCCTCAACTGCCATGCGGGCATGCCCGCGACCACCCAGCCGCCGCTCGCGAAAGTCCTCGCCGCCGGCGACAAGGGCTGCCTCTCCCCTGACGCCGCCGCCCGCGCCACCGCGCCGGACTTCGCGCTCACCGGATCGCAGCGCGCCGCGCTGAAGGCGTTCCTTGCGACCGACCTCGCCTCGCTCAAGCAAGACACCCCGGCCGAATACGCCGAGCGCCAGATCAAGAACCTCAACTGCGTCGCCTGCCACGCGCGCGACGGCGCGGTGAGCACCTGGACCAAGGTCGACGGCGAAGCCAAGAAACTCCGCGAGGCCCTGCCGGCCAAGGAACACGTCGAGGGCGAGCCCGTGCATGACGCGCCGATCCCGCCCCTCACCTGGCTCGGCGAGAAACTCCGCCACGACTGGATGAGCAAGTTCATCGCCGGCCAGATCGAATATAAGCCGCGCCCGTGGCTCATCGGCCGCATGCCCGGCTTCGCCCATCACGCCGACGGGCTCGCGCTCGGCCTCAACCATCAGCACGGCCTGCCTCAGCAGGAAGCCCCTGAAGCGGCGGCCGACGCCGAGAAGATCGCCAACGGCCAGAAGCTCGTCGGAGCCGACGGCGGCTTCAATTGCATCACCTGCCATGCGGTCGGCGAACAGGAGGCGACCGCCGTCTTCGAAGCCCCCGC
>JBEDDU010000210.1:0-4272 GCA_041176065.1 Verrucomicrobiota bacterium
GGTCGTGGGCGTCTACGATGAACGCTGGGTCGAGCCGCTCGCCGCGACCCTCGGCGAACTCGGCGTGAAGCGCGGCCTGGTCACGCATTCGCGCGCCGGCGGCGGCATGGACGAGATCACCACGGCGGGCGAAGTGCGCGTGCGCGGCTGCGGCGAACTCGCCTCGGTCGACGCCGTCTGGCTGCCCGGCGATTTCGGCTTCAAGACCTGCGCGGTCGCCGACCTGCGCGGCGGCACGCCCGAGGAGAACCTCGCGATGTTCAGCGACCTGCTCGTGGGCGGCGTCTCCGACGGACTGATGGACACGCTCTGCCTCAGCGCCGGCACGGCCCTCTGGGTCGCGGGCCGGGCGGCGGATCCGACGGCCGGCGCGAAGCGGGCGCGGGAGATCATCCTCGGCGGCGAACTGCGCGAGGAAGCCCGTCGGCTGCGCGAAGCGTTCCGCGTCGCCTGATCAGCGTCCGAGCAGCAGCGCGAGCGTGCGTTCCGTCGCGCCGCGGTTGCCTCGGTGCCAGGCCGCGCCGTTGAGGCCCATCCCGCGCCGTTCGCTTTCGTCGCCGCAGAGCCGCGCGATCTTGGTCGCGAGCGAGGCTTCGTCCTCGGCGCGGACGGCCGCCTGGGCCTTCTCGAGGCCTCGGCAGATGTCGCGGAAATTGGTCATGCGCGGGCCGTAGACGAGGGCCACGCCGGCGGCGGCGGCTTCGATGGGCGTCTGGCCGCCTTCATGCGGGGCGAGGCTCTTGCCGCAGAAGGCGAGGTCCGCCGCGCGGGTGAGGCGGCGGAGTTCGCCGGTGGTGTCGGCGAGGTGCACGACGGTGCCGGCCGGCGCGGTCGGACCGCCCGAGGACCGTTGGTGCCAGTCGAGGCCGCTGGCGCTGACTTCCGCGGCGACTTCGGCGCGCCGTTCGGAGTGGCGCGGGACGAGCAGCAGCCGTACGTCCTGACCGGCGGCGCGGAGTTCGCGCACGAGGCGCAGGAGCAGGGCCTCTTCGCCTTTCCAGGTGGAGGAGCCGAGGAGCACCACGGTGCGCGGGTCGGCGCCGAAGCCCAGGTCGTCGCGGAGACGAGAGCGTTCTTCGGCGGACATCGGCGCGTCGCTGGCGACGTCGAACTTGATGTTGCCCGTGAGGGCCGATGCGAAGCCGAGCGTCCGGAATCGGCGCGCGTCTTCCTCGCTGCCGGCGGCGATCTGCCGGAAGTGTCCGAGCACGTAGCGGGAGAGCTTGAGGAAACGCTGATGGCGGGCGAAGGACTTGTCCGAGATGCGTCCGTTGATGAGGAAGGCCGGCACGCCGCGGGCGCGCGCCTGGGCCAGATGCTCGGGCCAGAGCTCGCCTTCGACGAGGACGACCACGTCGGGCCGGATGCGCCGCCAGGCGAGGGCGCTGCAGGGCCAGAGGTCGGCCGGGAAGATCCCGATCGCGCCGGCCACGTCCGCGTACCTTTCCTTGGCCAGACGGTACCCGGTGCTCGTGGTGGTGGTCAGGATGATCTCCGCTTCGCCGGTGGCCTGGAGCTGGCGGAGCAGGGGGCCGATGGCCTCGATTTCGCCGACCGACACCGCTTGGATCCAGAAACGGCGCTTTCCAGGGGTCTTAGGCCCTTGGGCGGGGAAGAACCCGAAACGCTGGCTGAAGCCCGTCCCGTAGCCTCCCCGGCGGAGCATCCGCCAGAAATAGTAGGGGAGGGCCGGGATCAGCAGCAGCGGGAAGAGTATCCGGTAGGCCCAAGACATCGCGTTGCGCCGACCCTGCGGAGGCGGCCTCCGGCTGTCAGTTCCAAAGGAGCCCCTTTGGCCTGATTTTCCCGCTTGCCCCGGGCGGGCAGGGGTGTTTGAACCCACTTTCCACCGTTTGAAGCGACCGCCGATCGCCTCGGACATAAAACCCAAAACCCAGTCAGCCATACCTGATCCAATGTCCCCTCCTTCGGCAGGAAAAGGGATACGGAGCCAAAACATACCATGAACATCACAGTCAAAGACCTCCTCGATGCCGGCGTCCACTTCGGACACCAGACCCGTCGCTGGAATCCCCGCAGCCGTCCGTACATCTTCGACCACCGCAACGGCGTGTCGATCATCGACCTCGAGAAGACCCACGCGTGCCTCGCCGCCGCCGCCGCCTTCGTCGAAGACACCGCCGCCAAGGGCAAGGAAGTGCTCTTCGTCGCGACCAAGCCCCAGGCGCAGGAAGTCGTCCGCCAGGCCGCCAAGTCGACCGGCATGCCCTTCGCCGTGAACCGCTGGCTCGGCGGCACGCTCACCAACTTCGCGACCATCAAGCGCTCGCTCGACAAGTACCGCACCTACCTCCGCATGGAGCAGGACGGTTCCCTCGCCAAGATGCACAAGAAGGAAGCCGCCGCCGTGAAGCGCGAGATGTCGCGCATGGCCCGCAACTTCGAAGGCCTCCTCGAGTACCGCGACCTCCCGGCCGCGATGATCGTCGTCGACACCAAGCTCGAAGAGATCGCCGTCAACGAAGCCGTCCGTCTCGGCATCCCCGTGATCGGCCTCTGCGACTCGAACTCCGACCCGACCCTCCTCAAGTTCCCCGTCCCGGGCAATGACGACGCCGCAAAGTCCATCCGACTGGTCGTCGAAGTCCTCACCCAGGCCGTCCAGAACGGTCTCTCCCGTCGCAAGGTCGTCGCCCAGGACCGCAAGACCGTCACCCCGGTCTCCCGTCAGGACGCCGGCGAATCCGTCCAGCCCGAAGTGCAGATCTCGGAAGAGCTCCTGAAGGCGAACGAAGGCGCCGAAGCCGTCGAAGGCGCCGCTCCGGCCAAGCGCCCCGCTCCCCGCAAGTCCAAGTAATCCGACCATGTCCGCTATCACCGCCCAGACGGTCAACGATCTGCGCCAGCGTACCGGCGCGGGTCTCATGGATTGCAAGAAGGCCCTGACCGAGGCCAACGGCGACATGGAGAAGGCCGTCGAAATCCTCCGCATCAAGGGCGTCGCGACCCGCAACAAGAAGGCCGACCGCAAGGCGAGCGAGGGCATCCTCGCCGTCAACGTCTCCGCCGACGGCCGCACCGCGACCCTCCTCGAGCTCAACTGCGAGACCGACTTCGTCGCCAAGAACGAGGCCTTCATCGCCCTCGCCAAGGATCTAGTCGGCCAGGCCGCCGCCAACGGCGTGGATGGTCTCCTCGAGCAGCCTTACCACGCGGACAAGTCCCGCAAGGTGAACGACTACCTGAACGATCAGGTCCTCAAGATCGGCGAGAACCTCAAGGTCTCCCGCGTCCTGAAGTTCGAAGCCACCGGCGTGGGCCGCGTCTCCGCTTACGTCCACACCGGCGCCAAGATCGCCGTCCTCCTCGAACTGGGCCTCAAGACCCAGGCCGCCGCCGCCAACCCGGAAGTCGCCGAACTGGCCCGCCAGCTCGCGATGCAGGTCGTCGCCAACAACGCCCGCTTCGTCCGCCGCGAAGACGTCTCCGCCGACGTCGTCGCCAAGGAGCGCGAGATCGCGGCCGAGTTCACGAAGTCCGAAGCCGACAAGGCCATCGAAGAAGCCAAGCGCATCGTCGAGGACTACAAGGGCCAGCTCGTCGAACAGAAGGCCGCCAACGACGCCGAAGCGATCGCCGAACTCGAGAAGCGCATCGCCGTGGGCGAGAAGCAGGTGATCGCCGCCGAAGGCCGCAAGAAGGGCCAGCTCTCCAACATGGAGAAGATCGTCTCCGGCCGCGTCGACAAGTTCTTCGCCGACGCCTGTCTCCTCGAGCAGGCTTACTTCCGCGATCCCGAGCAGAAGATCCAGGCCCTCATCGCCGCCGCGAAGACCAAGGTCGGCGAAGAAGTCTCGATCGTCCGCTTCACCCGCTTCCAGGTGGGTGAGACCGCCGCCGAGTAAGTTCCGCCGACAGCAGGCTGATCAAGGCCGGCTGCCGTGAGGTGGCCGGCCTTTTGCTTGGCTTGCCACTTCGTCCGGCCGCGGCAGGCTGGCGGCATGGCTTTCCGCGCGGACATCTTCTGGAAATCGGCCTGCGGGCGTTGTCCCGACTGCGGCGCTCCCGTCCGCGGCGCCGACGATAAGACAGGTCGATTCGCGCGTCTCTGGGATACGCCGGCGCATTGCGCCGGCTGTGGGATGACGTTGCGCCGCAAGGAAGGTTTCTTCCTCGGCGCCATCGTCTGGAATTACGGCCTCACGGCCTTCGGGGTGCTGCCGCTCGTGCTCGCCGCCTATCGTCTGGGCTGGCTCGACGCCGCCTGGGCGGTCCGCCTCGCGGTGGCCGCGATCTTCGTGGTCCCTCCGT
>JBEDDU010000211.1:0-7685 GCA_041176065.1 Verrucomicrobiota bacterium
CCGCAAGAACGGCTGCGCCCTCTGCCACGCCATCGGCGGCGCGGGCGGCAAGCTCGGCCCTGACCTCAGCAGCCTCGGCGCCAGCGCCCCGCTGGATTACATCATCGAGAGCGTGCTCAACCCTGCCGCGAAGGTGAAGGAAGGCTACCACGGCTTCTCCTTCAAGATGAAGGACGGCAGCCAGATGGTCGGCATCCCCGCCCGCGAGAACGCGACCGAGCTCTTCATCCGTCCGGGCCCCGGCGTGGAGCTCCCGCTGCTCAAGGCCAACATCGTGAGCCGCGACAACATCGGCAGCATCATGCCCGCCGGACTCGTCGACGGCCTCACAGGCGTGCCCCGCCGCAACCTCTTCGCCTTCCTCGGCGAGATCGGCAAGCCGGGTCCGTTCGACGCCAGCAAGGGCAACGTCGCCCGCCTCTGGGTCTTCGACGACCAGCCGCCCGGCGCACTCGCCAAGTCCGCCGCCGCCACCCCGGTCTACACGCTCGTCAACGGCCAGCTGCCCAAGGAGTTCAACCCTGGTCGCCTCTACGCCACCGCGCGCCTCACCGCCGCCGCCGCCACGTCCAAGCCCCTGCTCCTCACCGGCGTGAAGGCCGCGTGGCTCGACGGCAAGGCGATCGACCTGAAGTCCGGCGCCTACGCCGCTTCGATCCCCGCGGGCGACCACACGCTGACGGTCGAGGTCGACGGCAACGCGCCTTACTTCAAGGCGCAGTGCGACGACGCCAGCTTCCTGGGAGACTGATGCCGCGCTTCGCGCTCAGCCTGCTCACGTTGCTCGTCGCCGGCTGCGGCGGTCCTTCCGCTCCGGCCGTCAGCCCCGAGGCTTTGCGCCAGAAGGCCGCGATCAGCCGGGCCGAAGGTCGCACGGACGAGGCCGCCGCCCTGCTCGCCGAGGCGGTGCGCGCGCAGCCGACCGCGAACCGCGACCAGCGGACCGCCGGCGCGGACCTCCGTCGAGAGCTCGCCTCCTTGCGCGTCGCCGGCGACGACCTCACCGGCGCCGAGAAACTCTATCGCGAAGCGCTCGCCTTGCTCGAAACCGCCCCGCGTGGCTCCGACGAAGCCATCATCAACCTCCGCACGCAGCTGGCCGGGCTCTGCTACCGTCAATCGCGCCTCGACGAAGCCGCCGAGTTCTACCGCTCGGTGCTCGCCTTGGAGGTCTCCACGCTGGGAGAGACACACCCGGATCCGCTCGGCACGATGAGCATCCTGGGCGGACTCGAACTCAAGCGTGGCAAGCTCAACGAGGCCGAAGCTTTGTTCCGCCGCCAGCTCGCCGGCGTCCGGAAGGTCCACGGCGCCGAGAAGCGGGAGACCGCCTCCGTCTTGGACAACCTCGCCGACGTCCTCTCCCAGGCCGGTCGTGCCGTCGAAGCCGCCCGCCTGCGGGATGAAGCCAAGCGCATACGTCAAAAGCTCTGCGACGAGTGCTGAAAAGCGGGCTCCCCTTGCGCCGTCGACACCCCTGGGCATAACACGGGGGAACTCCCCAACGACGATTGGGAATTATTTACGTTTGCGCCCCACCCCTTGACAGCCACCCCTTGACACCCGTGGCCCGTATTTCCCGCAGATCGATCGATGAGCTCCGCCAACGGGCTGATATCGTCGCGCTCGCCGGCGATTACACCCAGATGAAGCAGCGCGGGCGCGACTGGTGGGGCCTGAGCCCCTTCAAGTCGGAGAAGAGCCCTTCCTTCAAGGTCAACCCCGAGACGGGTCTCTGGTATTGCTTCTCGACCCAGCAAGGCGGCGACGCCTTCAAGCTGGTGATGAACCGCGAAGGCCTCGACTTCCCGGAATCCGTCGAACGCGTCGCCAACCGCTTCGGCTTCAAGCTCGACTACGAGAGCGGCGGCGACGGCAAGAACGAGAAGTCCTTCCGCGGCCAGCTCCTCGAGATCCACGAGCTCGTCGCCGACTACTGGCGCCGCTGCTTCCTCGAAGACCCCGTGCACGGCGAATGGATCCGCGACTACTGGACCCGCCAGCGCAAGTTCTCGCCCGAGGTCGCCGACGACTTCGGCATCGGCTTCGCGCCCGTCGACGACTCGAAGCTCATCCCGGGCCTGCTCGCCAAGGGCTACGCCAAGGACGCCCTCGCCCAGACGGGCCTGTTCTTCGGCGTGGACCGCGTGCCCGATCCGCTGCGCTGGCGCTGCCGTTTCCGCGGCCGGCTGATCATCCCCATCCGCGACATCCAGGGACGCGTCATCGCCTTCACCGCGCGCCAGCTCGACATCACCCCGCCGGACGACCCTTCCCGCGAGGCGAAATACGTCAACTCGCCCGAGACCGAGCTCTTCAAGAAGTCGCGCACGGTCTTCAACCTCGACCGCGCCCGCATGACCCGCAAGGACGCGGAGCCGTTCGTGCTCGTCGAAGGCCAGCTCGACGCCATCCGCTGCCACTCCGCCGGCATCCCCGGGGCGATCGCCGCCCAAGGCACGGCGGTCACCGAGGAACATCTCCAGCAGCTGCGCCGCTTCAGCCAACGCCTGCTCGTCTTCCTCGACTCCGACGCCGCCGGCCAGAAGGCCGCGCTGCGCCTGCTGCCCATCGGCCTGCGCGAAGGCCTCGACATCCGCTTCCTTTCCCTGCCCGGCGGCAAGGATCCGGACGAATACTTCTCGACCCAGTCCGCCGCCGGCTGGGCCGGCCTCGTCGCCGGCGCCCGCAGCGCGATGCAGTTCTGCGTCCAGTCCCTGGTGCCCGAAGGTTCGGTCAACCTCCCTCTGACCAGCCGCCTCAGCCTCCTGGAGGCCCTCTTCCCCATCGTCGAGCAGGCCGGGGCCGAGGAGATCGTCCGCGAAGCCCTCAACGAAGCCGCCCGCCACGCCGGCATCGGCATCCGTGAGATGCACATGGCCTACGAGCGCCACCGCGCCCAGTCCCAGGCCCAACGTCCCGCCGCCCAGCTCGGCGCCCCCGACGAAGCGCCCGTCCCGGTTGTCAAGGGGGGGGGCTTGACAACTCCGGAGGAGGATTTGATACTCTTCCTCCTGCGGCATGATTCCTACTTCGTCCCCATCGCCCAGTCGCTCCCGCTCGAGTGGATCGACCAGTCCGGCCGGGGCGGCCGGCTCCTGATGGCCCTGCTCAACGAAGCCGCCCACGGCCATTTCGCCGGCCTCCGCGAGGCCGTCAACGCCCTCGACGACGAGCTGCGCACCGAAGCCGCCCGCCTTTCCGCCGAGAGCTACGCCGGCCGCGACGACGAGAAGGACATCCTGCCTCGCGCCAACACGATCCTCAAGTCCTTCCACGCCCGCCACGTGCAGGCCCTGATGCGCGGCCTCGACGCGCGCATCGCCGCCACGCCGCGCGACGACGTCGCGACGCTCAACAAGCTGCAAGCGGAGAAGATCGCCCTGCGCAGGTCGCACGCGACGCCGCCCGCGCTCACCGCCGCCTGACTTTCCCAAGATGCCCGAAAAGAAGAACAAGAAGACCACCGACAAGCCGGCCAAAGCCTCCAAGCAGGCGAAGCCCGCCGTCAAAGCCGTTCCGGCCAAGCCCGCCGCGAAGAGCAGCGCCAAGCCCGCCGCCAAGGCGCCGGCCCCCAAGGCTGCGGCGAAGGCCGCCGTCAAGCCGGCCGCCGCGCCCAAGGCTCCCGCCAAACCGGCCGCCAAGGCCGTGGTCGCCCCGAAGCCGGTCGCCCCGAAGCCGAAGATCCTGCCCGTCAAGCCGCCGGCCCCGGCCATCGGCCCCGAGATCAACGCGAAGGTCCAGCTGCTCGTCAGCCTTTCGAAGAAGAACGGCTTCGTGACCGTCCAGAACATCAACGAAGTCATCCCCGACAGCGCCACCGACCCGGAGCTGATCGAGAACATCATGAACATCCTCGACAACCTGGACATCAAGCTCCTGGACGAGGATGAGGTCGAGACGTACCGCAAGAAGGTCGAGGACTCCGAGGAAGAAGCCGCGCGCACCGTCCCGGCCGACGCCCCTTACGATCCTTTCAACGTCTACCTGAAGCAGATGGGCCACAAACCCCTGCTCACCCGCGAACAGGAGGTCGAGATCTCCAAGCGCATCGAAGACGCCGAACTGCGCGCCCAGGAATTCCTCTTCTCCTGCTGGCTCACCCTGCCCTACCAGCTCGACCTCGCCCTCAAGGTCCTGCGCAAGGAAGAGCGCTTCGACAAGGTCGTCATCGACAAGAAGGTCGAGTCCCGCGACGCGTATTACAAGATGCTCCCCAAGGCCACGGAGGAGTGCGCCAAGCTCAAGGACAAACTCGACAAGGGCTGGCAGAAATACCTCAACGAGAACGACGCCGCCAAGAAGGCCAAGGCCCGCGAGGCCTACGGCAAGCTCGAGAAGACCGCCAAGGAAGGCTGCAAGGACATCCTCCGCAAGTTCTGCTTCAAGATGAAGCTCTTCGAGGAATGGCTCGAGCTGCCGGACATCAAGGGCGACATCGAAGACTCCCGCAACCTCGTCGAGCCGACCATCGTCGTCCGCGGCCCGGTCCGCGCCAAGAAGGCCGTGAAACAGGAGATCTCCGCCTCCCGCACCCGCGAGATCGAACTCCGCTGGCGCCTCAGCCCGAGCGAGCTCATCCACCTCGCCCGCAACGTCCGCAAGCACCTCGACGAAGCCCAGCGCGCCAAGACCGAGATGGTCGAGCACAACCTCCGCCTGGTGATCTCCATCGCCAAGAAATACCAGAACCGCGGCCTGCTCTTCACCGACCTCATCCAGGAAGGCAACATGGGCCTCGTGAAGGCGGTCGAGAAGTTCGAATACCGCCGCGGCTACAAGTTCTCCACCTACGCCACCTGGTGGATCCGCCAGGCCATCACCCGCTCCATCGCCGACCAGGCCCGCACCATCCGCATCCCGGTCCACATGATCGAGACGCTCAACAAGGTGATGCAGGTCCAGAAGCAGCTCACGCAGGAGCTCGGCCACGAGCCGACCGCCGAGGAGGTCGCCAACGAGATGAACATGGCGATCGACCGCGTGCAGCAGATCATGAAGATGGCCCAGCAGCCGATCTCGCTCCAGTCCCCGGTGGGCGACGGCGAAGACACCTCGCTCGGCGACTTCATCGAGGACAAGTCCGCGGAGAACCCGTCCGACACGGCCTCCACCCGCCTCCTCCGCGAGAAGATCGATTTCGTCCTGCGCTCCCTCGCCGAACGCGAGAAGGAAGTCCTCATCCTCCGCTTCGGCCTCCTCGACGGCGTCCAGCGCACGCTCGAGGAAGTCGGCCGCCACTTCAAGGTGACCCGCGAACGCATCCGCCAGATCGAGGCCAAGGCGCTCCGCAAGATGCGCCACCCGACCCGCATGCGCCAGCTCCAGGGCATGTTCGAAGGCGAGCTCGACACGTCGGGCCCCGGCTTCGATCAGTTCATCTCCGAAGACGAGAAGGCCGAGCAGACCCCGGGCCCGCTCTCGCCCGGCGGCCTGCCCGGCGGCCTGCCGCCCAACTCCGCCCTCGCCGCCTTCATCGGCAAGCCGCCGGAAGGTCCGGGCGCCCCGCACCGCGAGTGAACCGCCTCGGCCCAATCTGTCTGCTGCTCGCGCTGCTGACGGGCTGCGCCGTGTTCAAGCCGAAGAAGCCCGCCGAGGAGCCGAATCCTTTCGCGCTCCCCGCCGGCGCCCCGCGCAACGCCCGCGTAGGCTACGTGCAAGGCTACCCGCTCCGCAGCGCCTCCGTGCCGATCCTGCTCATCCCGGGCACGCTCGTACGCGAAGGCCTGCAGGTGATCTCCCGGGACCCTCAGCTGAACGCCTCCGCCGTCCTGGAGATCACCTCCGTCCGCGGCCGCCTGGCCGTGGCCCGCATCGCGCGCGGCCAACCCCAGCCGAAGGATGAAGTGGTGCTGCCCGATCCGGAGCTCACCGAGCAGGCCCAGTCGCTGGCCCCCTGACGGCGGCTCTTGACCTCGGCACGGCGGATGCCCACGTTGCCTCTTCCATGGCAAAGACCCAGGCAGGCATCGTCGGACTCCCCAACGTGGGCAAGTCGACCCTTTTCAACGCGCTGACCCGCTCGCGCAAGGCCGAGGCGGCGAACTACCCGTTCTGCACGATCGAGCCCAACGTCGGCGTCGTGCTCGTCCCCGACGAGCGCATGCAGAAGCTGCAGCAGATCGCCGGCACCAAGGTCGTCATCCCGGCCACGATCGACATCGTCGACATCGCGGGCCTCGTCGCCGGCGCCTCCAAGGGCGAAGGCAAGGGCAACGACTTCCTTTCGAACATCCGCGAGTGCGACGCGATCATCCACGTGGTCCGTTGCTTCGACAACGATGACATCGTCCACAGCATGGGCAAGGTCGACCCGGTCCGCGACATCGGCGTGATCGAGACCGAACTCATCCTCGCCGACATCCAGTCGGCCGAGCAGCAGCTCGACCGCAACCAGAAGAAGGTCCGCAGCCAGGACAAGGACGCCATCGCCAACGTCGAGCTGCTCACGCGCCTGGTGAAGCACCTCAACGAGAACCAGCCGGCGTCCGCCCTCGAGGTGAGCGACGACGAGCGCGCCCGCCTGAAGTCCTACAACCTGCTCTCGTCCAAGAAGGTGCTCTTCGCCTGCAACGTCGCCGAAGGCGACCTCGCCGATCCTTCCAAGAACCCGCACGTCGCCGCCGTCGCCGCCCTCATCGGCCAGCGCCACGGCTGCGAACACGTCGTGATCTGCGCCCAGGTCGAAGCCGAGCTCTGCGACCTTTCCCCGGCCGAAGCCGCCGAATTCCTCCAGTCGCTCGGCGTCACCGACTCCGGCGTGTCCTCGCTCATCCGCGGCGCCTACCACCTGCTCGGCCTGGCGACCTACTTCACCGCCGGCGAAAAGGAAGTCCGCGCCTGGACCTTCCGCCACGGCATGACCGCGCCGCAGTGCGCCGGCGTGATCCATACCGACTTCGAAAAAGGCTTCGTGAAGGCCGAAGTGGTCTCGTACGAGGACCTGGTGAAGAACGGCTCCGTCGCCGCAGCCCGCGACGCCGGCCGCTACCGCCTCGAAGGGAAGTCCTACCTCTTTAAAGACGGCGACGTGGCCCTGTTCCGCTTCACGGACTGAGGAATCGGCCCAATGAACAGGTGAAAAGGACCCAAAAAACGTCCTTTCTTTTTGCTTTGGCCGGATAGCCCGCAACCATGGGAGCCCGTACCTGTCACACCCCTATGCTGCGCCGCCTCGCCCTTCTGACCAGCCTGCTGTTCGCCGCCCTCGCCGGCGCCGCCGAGAGCCGTCCCAACATCGTCATGGTGATCGGCGAGGACATGGGTCCTGACATCGGCGCCTACGGTTGCAAGGACGCCATCACGCCCAACATGGACCGGCTCGCCAAGGAAGGCGCCCTCTTCACCCGGGCCTTCACCCACGCCGGCGTCTGCGCTCCCTCGCGCAGCGGCATGGTGACCGGCCAGTATCCGCTCAAGTATGGCGCCCAGAACATGCGCTCGGTCGTCGTCAACCCTCCGCGTCCGTTCACCGAGAAACTGCAGGCCGCCGGCTATCACGTGATGTGGCCCGGTAAGACCGATTTCCAAGGCGTACCGGAAAAAACCCTCGCGAACGACCGGAAGCCTTGGGTGCTCCCGGCCAACCGCCCGGCCGGCCCGCTCACGGCCAAGCCCAAGGAGCCGTTCTTCGCCTACTTCAACGACACGGTCAGCCACGAGAGCCAGGTGCGCGCCGACGACGC
>JBEDDU010000212.1:0-7210 GCA_041176065.1 Verrucomicrobiota bacterium
CGCCGCCCTCCTCCTTGTCCCGCTCGCCCTCAGCGCGCAAAGCACCCCCTCGCCGCAGCCTAAGCAGCATGTCCGCCTGCAGGTCGAGGCGGGCAAGATCGTGCTCCCGCTTTCGATCACGCTCAAAGGCAAGACGGCCGCCGCGGTGGACGAACGCATCGAGACGATCCGCAAGGAGCTGCAGAAGCGTTTCGCCGACCAGCCCGGCTGGGAACTGCGCGAGACGCTGGCGGAGTTCGCGCGCCCGGAAGCCAAGTCCTACGTCTCGCGTCCCGCCGGCGGCAGCAAGCTCTTCGGCGATGATGAGGACCAAGGCGAAGCGACCTACGTCGCCAACGCACGCTGGGAACTTCTGACCGAAGCCGACAAGGGCGCCAAGGGCGTCGCCACGTTGCGCACCAAGGCAGAGGGACTGGTGAAAGCGAAGGTCGAAGAAGAGAGACAATCCGTCGGCACGCCCGAATACCGCCTCAATGACCCCGAAGACTTCCGGGACGAGCTGCTCGACCTGATCCGGGCCGACTACGAGGAAGCGAAGAAACATCTCCCCGAGGGCCAGTGGACGCTCGAACTCACCAACCTCTCCGGCCCGGTCAATGTCGTCGCCCTCGGCGGCAAGCGCTTCGAGGTCAGCCTCTCCTACCGGCTGGCCTACGTCACGCCCAAGCCCGAAAAGGCCACGAAATAAGGCGTTTCGACCGCGGGCGCCCCGGCTTGTCCTTGCCCTTCCCCGGCGGACGGCTAGTCGTCATTCATGGCCATCCGCCGTCTCACGCTCGTCGTCAACCGCACCAAGCCGGGCGTGGATGACATCGTGCGCGCGGTCCAGGAAGCCGCCCAGAAAGCCGGCGTGACGCTGACCGTCGCCGATGGCTGGCCGATCAGCCGCGCGACGCTCAAGGGAGCCGACGCCTGCGGCGTGGTCGGCGGTGACGGCACCTTCCTCGGCGTGGCCGAGGCCGCCGCCCTCGAAGGCGTGCCCCTCTTCGGCATCAACCGCGGCAAGCTCGGCTTCCTCGCGGCCTACCCGAGCGAGGACGTCGGCGCTTCCCTTCAGTCCATCCTCTCCGGCGACTTCCGCGTCGAGAAGCGCGCCCTCCTCGAGATCCGCTTCGCCGACGGCGGCTTCGCCCTGGCGCTCAACGACCTCGTCATCAAGACGCGCGACGTCTTCCGCATGGGCCGCTTCTCGGTCCTCGCCGACGGCTCCCGCGTGAACGAATACCGCGCCGACGGGCTCATCCTCGCCTCCCCCACCGGCACCTCGGCCTACAACCTCGCCGCCGGCGGCCCGCTCGTCGACCCCGCCGCGTCGGTGCTCGTGCTCACGCCGATCTGCGCGCACACTCTCTCCAACCGCTCGGTGATCTTCGACGGCGAGACCGAACTCGAGATCCGCAGCGAAGACAGCGGCCTCCTCGGCCTCTCGGTCGACGGCCGCGAGACCCTCGAAGCCCAGCGCCGCCTCCCCCTCGTCATCCGCACCGCCAAGGTCCAGCTCGCCCTCCTGCGTCCGAAATCGCTCACGCATTTCGACGTGCTGAGGAGCAAGCTGAAGTGGAGCTAAGCGGAGCGCAGCTCCGCAGGGCTAGAGCTAGGGCTAGGGTCAGGGCCAGGACTGAAAGGCTTGGGTAGGGCGGGCTCTCCGAGCCCGCCGTTGACCCGAACGAGATTCGCAACCGATAAGACGAACGAACGGCTCGGAGAGCCATCCCTACCCGCACGTCTTCTAGCCCTAGCCCCAGCCCTGCCCCTAGCCCTAGCCCTCCCTTCAGCCCTTTCTCTTGCCCTTCCGTCCACTCACGTCTTTAACGCCCTTTCGATGCTCACGATCGCCAATGTCACCAAGTCCTACGGCCCGCGCACCTTGTTCGCGGATGTGTCGCTGAACATCGCCCGCACCGACCGCCTCGGCCTCATCGGCGCCAACGGCGCGGGGAAGTCCACGCTCTTCAACATCATCCTCGGCAAGGACCAGCCCGACGACGGCCTGATCGAGTGGGAACGCGGCGCGAACTTCGGCTTCCTTCCGCAGGAAAGCGCGCCCGTCGGCGACGAGACGATCCTCCAGATCGCCACCAGCGGCGGCAAACTCGAGCCCGAGAACGACGACGACTGGGACATCGACTACACGCTCGAACCCCGCGCGAAGAAGATCCTCGCCGGCCTGGGCTTCCGCGAGACCGACCACGACAAGCTCGCCAAGACTTTCTCCGGCGGCTGGGTCATGCGCGCGCACCTCGCCCGCCTGCTCGTCAGCGAGCCCACGCTCCTGCTGCTCGACGAACCGACCAATCACCTCGACCTCGAAGCCCTGCTCTGGTTCCAGGACTACCTGACCCGCTACCCGGGCGGCCTCGTCGTCATCTCGCACGACCGCGCCTTCCTCAATGCCCTCTGCACGGGCATGATCGAACTGCGCGGCCAGCGCCTCCACGAATACACCGGCAACTACGACGACTTCCTCGTCGAGCGCGAGGCCCGCAAGCAGCGCCAGCAGGCGATGTTCAAGAACCAGCAGCGCGAGATCGCCCACCTGCAGACGTTCGTCGACCGTTTCGGCGCCAAGGCCTCGATGGCCTCCCGCGCGAAGTCCAAGGAGAAGCAGATCGCCCGCCTCGAGGAGGTCGCGATCGACGAGCCCGAGGACGACCTGAAGAAGATCCAGTTCCGCTTCCCGCAGCCGCCCCGCTCCGGCCTCAAGGTGATGAAGCTCGAGCACGTCCAGCAGGCCTACGGCGACCATGTAGTCTACCAGGACCTCAACTTCGAATGCGAACGCGGCCAGCGCACGGTGCTCGTCGGCCCCAACGGCGCCGGCAAGTCCACCCTGCTCAAGATCCTCGCCGGCGTCATCCCGATCAACGGCGGCCTCCGCGAGGAAGGCGGCAACGTCATCACGGGCTACTTCGCCCAGAACCGCGTCGACAACCTCAACCCCAAGCTGACCGTCCTCGAGAACGTGATGGAGCTCCGCACGACGGAGAACGGCCTCACGGAACAGCAGGCCCGCGGCATGCTCGGCACCTTCCTCTTCCGCAAGGACGACGTGCATAAGAAAGTCGCCGTGCTCTCGGGCGGCGAGAAATCGCGCCTCGCCCTGGTCAAGCTGCTCATCAACCCGCCGAACTTCCTGCTCATGGACGAGCCGACGACGCACCTCGACATCATGTCGATCGACGCGCTCATCTCGGCCCTGAAGACCTACGAAGGCACGCTCTACTTCGTCAGCCACGACGTGCACTTCATCCGCGAGATCGCCAAGACGGTCCTGCACGTGCACTCGGGCCGCCTGACCCCCTACGCGGGCGACTACGCCTATTATCTCGAGAAGTCCAAGGCCGGCAACGAGCGCGCCGCGCTGACCGCCGGCTTCACCGACGGGCGTCCGAAGCAGGCCGAAGCGCCGAAGGCCGATAAGCCCAAGGCCGCCGCCAAGCCCTCCGCTTCCGACCTCCGCAAGCTGAAGGCCGAGGTCACGAAGTGCGAACAGCAGGTCGCCGAGCTCGAAGCCAAGCAGGCCAAGCTGACCGCCGAACTCGCCGACCCGGCCACCTACGCCGGCGGCGCGAACGTCCAGCAATTGAACGCCCAGCTCCGCGACACGCTCAACGCCCTCCAGGCCGCCACCGCCGCCTGGGAACAGGCCGCCCAGAAGCTGAGCGAAGCAGAGGGAACGTAACCGTTCCCTCTGCAGGGTAGAGTTGGCACGAGTATCGAGTATCGGGGAGGGGTCCGGCGGCAGCCCCTTTGCTCTTATTCCGCCGTGATTGTATCGCCCCCTATACTCGATACTCGTGCCCACGTGCCCCCTCGGGGCGACAGCCCCGTCGCCATTCCTGTCTGGCACTCCGGGAACCCTTCCCTTACACCCCTGTCCTCACCTGACACCCCCATGCGTTCCCTCACCCGCCTCCTGTGCGCGCTCGGCCTCCTGGCCGCCGCCGTCCCTGCCTTCGGCCATACCGCCGGCGAAGAGCTCTCCACCGCGGCCTCCGCCTTCCTCGGCTCGCTCAACGCGGATCAGAAGGCCAAGGCGACCTTCGGCTTCGATGACGCCGAGCGCACCAACTGGATCTTCGTGCCGGCCGTCCGCAAGGGCCTCCCGCTCAAGGAAATGAATCCCGGCCAGCGCCACTTCGCCCAGGCCATCCTCTCCGTCGCCCTCAGCGGCCGCGGCCACATGAAGGCCGAGCAGATCATGGCACTCGAACAGGTCCTCCTCGAACTCGAGAAGGGCTCGGGCCCGAAGCGCGACGCCGAGAACTACTTCGTGTCCATCTTCGGCACGCCGGACGTCAAGGGCACCTGGGGCTTCCGCTGGGAAGGCCACCACCTCTCCCTCAACTTCACGCTCGTGAACGGCGAGCTCGTCAGCTCTACCCCGTCCTTCTTCGCCAGCAACCCGGGCAAGATCAAGGAAGGCCAGCCCGGCCCCGTCGGCTTCGAGCTCCTGAAGTACGAAGACGACCTCGGCCGCCAGCTCGCCAAGTCCCTCACCGCCGAACAGCGTAAGCAAGGCTTCCTGAACAAGGATCCCTTCAAGGACATCCTGACCGGCAACAAGCAGAAGGCCGACGGGATCATCAAGCACCAGGGCATCGGCGCCGCCGCCCTCACGGCCGAACAGAAGCAGATGCTCGGCAAGATCGTCTACGAATACGTCAGCCGCACCCGCCCGGACTTCGCCGCCCGCGAACTCCAGGCGATCGACGCCGTGAAGGACTCCCTCGTGTTCGCCTGGAACGGCGGCCTCGAAGTCGGCGAGCCCCACTACTACAGCATCCAAGGTCCGACCTTCCTCTTCGAGCTGGCCAACTTCCAGGGCGGCGCCAACCACGTGCACGCCTCGTGGCGCGACCTGAAGAAGGACTTCGCCTACGACCCGCTTCGCGAGCACGCGAAGGAACACGCGTCCGGCAAGTAAGCCGCTTAAAACAAAACCCCGGGTGACCGGGGTTTTTCATTTCAAGGGCCAGAGATAGGGCCTGGGCTAGGGCTAGGTAATATTACCTTAAGCATTCAGACTTCATCCTAACTGGCCCCAGCCCTAGCCCTAGCGCTAGCGCTTTCACTTAACCGCCTTCTTCCATCCCTCCATCGTCTCCTTCAGCAGATCCTTGGGGTCCATCTTGATGCCGTACCCTTGGAAACCGAAGGGGCCGCGATAACCGGCGGCGCGGGCCTTGGACACGAACGCGGCGACGTCATACGTCCCGCGGCCAAGCGGCTGGATGAGCTTGTCCCAGCCGAGGTTCTGGGTGTCGCCGGTGTCGGCGCCATTGATCGTAATGAAATTCAGGCGTGGCAGGGCTTCCTTGATGAGCGGCAGCGGATCGCGCTCGGATCCTTCGACTTTGAGCCAGTGGCAGAGATTGAAGGTCACGCCCAACGAAGGGTTGTCGACCTTGGTCGCGACGCGCACGCAGGTCTCGAACTGCGCGGCCCAGAAACCTGCGTGCGGGTAGAGCGAGATCTTCACGCCCTTGGGGTTCGCGTAAGCGATCAGCTGACGGAGCTGCGGCACGACCACGGTGTCCCCGTATTCAGGCGGCATCTTCATGCCGGCGGGGAACTGCACCTTGTTGATCGCCAGCCACAGCGCACCGCCGGTGCCGGCGAGGTCGTCGACCGCCTTCGTGAGATCGGCGGGCAGCTGGGCTTCGCCGTAGGCGAAGTTCGCGACGTGGTACCCGTTGAAGAAGACGAGGCCCTTGGCCTGCAGCGCGGAGGCATGGGCCTTCGCCGTCGCCGGACGACCGCCGAGGCCGGCATAGCCGAGCTCAGAAAGCACCTCGGCGCACTCGGCAGGCTCAAGCCGCGCGGCGGTATCCATGGCGAAGAAGACGGGTCGTTCGGCGGCGACGAGCGCGCCGAGGGTGCAGAGATAAACGAGAAGCGGACGCATGAAGATCAACGGATGGCGACGCCGTGCGCGGACAGTTCACGGAGGAACTCCGGCGGCGAGGGCGGGCTGATGACGAAGTTCTTGAACCAGCCGGTGCGACGGCGGAGCAACACCAGCTTCTTGGGGTTAACGGTATTGGTCCAATGTTCGTTCCAGAAGACCCAGTCGTGCGCGGCCCATTCGATGTCGGTCAGCGCGACCTTCCGCACGGTCCAGCCGTAGATCCGCACCCGCATATGGCCGGCGTCCACCGTGAAGGTCATGCCCCAGAAGATGGCGTGCACCAGCAAGACCGGAAAGATCAGGGCCAGGATGAGCGGGAGCAGATAGAGGAAGACCTCCATTTGAGAGGGAAACATAGCGTTAATCGGCCAGGCTTAAACCCAAAACCAACCCCACGCTGGACAGCCCCACCCTTGGCGGATTGCCTATGCCCATGGCCCGCGCGACGAAGCACCTGAATACGAACGCCCTCTGGGCGGACGTGGGCGTGCGGAAGCTCATGCGCCTCGGCCTGACGCACGTGGTGATCTCGCCCGGCTCGCGGTCGACCCCGATGGCCCACGCCTTCGCCGAAGCTGCCGGCCTCCATGTGACGGTCGCCCTCGACGAGCGTTCGGCTGGTTTCATCGCCCTCGGCATCGCCAAGGCCACGCGCCGTCCCGCCGCCCTGCTCTGCACCTCAGGCACCGCCGCCGCCAATTACCTGCCCGCGGTCGTCGAGGCACGTCTCTCGGCCACCCCGCTGCTCGTCCTGACCGCCGACCGCCCGCCCGAACTCCGCGAATGTCACTCCGGCCAGACCATCGCCCAGAACGGCATCTTCGCGGCCTACCCCGTCTGGGCCGCCGAGGCCGCCGTGCCTGGCGCCGACCTCACCCTGCTCCGCCACTGGCGTCAGCTGCTGGTCGACGCCTGGCAGCGCTCGCAAGGCCCTCTGGCCGGGCCCGTGCACCTCAATCTGCCCTTCCGCGACCCTCTGCCGCCCTCCGAACCTGAAAAGGGCTTCAAAGTCCCTAAGGGCTTTGATCCCGACAGTTTCACCGCCGGCACCTCCTTCAAGATCGGGCCCGGGGGGCTCGCCGATCCTCAGACGTTGGCCGGGTTCCTTCCCGCCCTGACCGTCCGCGGCGTCATCGTGGTCGGTCCGCACGCCTTCGAGGACCGCGAGGACGGCGCCACCGCGCTGCGCCAGCTCTCCCACCTCACCGGCTGGCCGATCCTCGCCGACGGCGCCGGCACGTTGCGCGGCGACCTCGCGGGGGACGCTTCGCTTGTCTCGGCTTACGACTTCATCCTGCG
>JBEDDU010000213.1:0-3496 GCA_041176065.1 Verrucomicrobiota bacterium
GTCGAAGCGGACTTCGATCAGCAGCAGGGGGGTGGCGGCTTCCGGGCTCAGGCCTTCGACGGCCTTGGGCGTGAGGTTGGCGCGGCGGAGCTCGAGCTCCATCCCGTCACGGATCTCGCCGCGCAGGTCGGCGTCCTCGCCGCGGTTCTCCGACGTGGTGACGTCGATGTAGAACTGGGTGATCCCCCGGAGCTTGGCGAAGGCCTTGTCCGCGGGAGCGGCGCGCAGCGGGTCGCTCTGCGCGACGGCGGTCAGGGTGACGAAGGCGGCGAGCAGGACGAGGGTCAGGGAGCGCATGGCGATGGGGTCAAGATAAGGCGGCGACGGCCCCGTTCAATCCCCTTTCGCCGGGGCGGGGACGAGACGCACGGCGGAAAGCGGGTGCTGGTCGAGGAGGGTGGGATGCCAGCCCCGCACCTCGGGGCGCATCAGATATTTGTTCTTATTGAAGACCACGGGGAGCACCGGGGCCTGTTCGATCAACCGGGCTTCGGCCAGTTGGAAGTAGCCGAAACGCTTCGCGGCGTCGGTCTCGCGCGCGGCGAGCCCGAGCAGGCGGTCGTATTCCGCGTCGCTCCAGTCCGAGTTGTTGAGCTCGTTGCCGGTGATGAGCATCTCCAGGAAGGTGTTCGGGTCGTTGTAGTCGCCGACCCAGGCGCCGCGGCAGAGGTGGAACTCCCCTTTGCGCATGGCGGTGAGGTAGACCTTCCACTCCAGGTTGCGGAGCTCGACCTCGACGCCGAGTTCGCGCCGCCACATCTCCTGGTAGGCCTGCGCGACCATCTGCTGGCCTTCCGAGGTGGCGTAGAGGTAGTCGAACTTCGGGAGTCCCTTGCCGCCGGGATAACCCGCTTCGGCGAGGAGCCGCCGGGCTTCCGCGGCGTCCTGCTTCCATCGGGCGGTCGGCTGGAAGCCGCCGGTGCCGGGCGGGGTGAAGTGGAGCGCGGGCGTCTCGCCGGCGCGCAGGACCTTCTCGGCGATCAGGTCGCGGTCGATGGCCATGCCCAGGGCGCGGCGGACGCGCGGGTCGCCCAAGGCCTGGCGCGCGGCGACGTCGGCCGGCTTCGTCCCTTTGATGTCGCAGTTGACCCACACGAACGCGGTGGAGAGGAACGGGTCGATGCGGAGCTGCGGCGCCTTCTCGGCGCGGAGCTTGGCCACCTTGTAAGGCGGGACCGCGCCGGTGACGTGCAGCTCGCCGCCGCGGAAGGCGCGTTCCTCGGCGAAGAGGTCCGCGATGGCGCGGAATTCCACGGCGTTCAGCGCGACTTCCTTGGCGTTCCAATAAAGGGGGTTCTTGCGCACGACCACGCGGCGGGCGACCTCCCAGGATTCGAGGGTGAACGCGCCGCTGCTGACCATCGAGCCGGGCCGCGTCCACGGCGTGTTCAGCGCGTCGATGCCGCCGAACTTGAGGATCGTCGGCGGGTGCACGGGGATCCAGCTATGGTGGCAGACGAGCTGGAGGAAATACGGGATGGGGTGCTCGAGCTCTATGACGAGCGTGTGAGCATCCGGCGCCCGTACGCCTACCGACCTGAAGTCCTTGGTCTGGCCGGCGGCGAAATCCTTGGCGCCCCGGATACCGTGCAGCATCGAGCCGTATTCGGCGCCGAAGCTGGGCATGAGCATGCGCTGGTAACTGAAAAGGAAGTCCGCCGCGGTGATGGGGTCGCCGTTCGACCACCGGGCCTCCTTGCGCAGGCGGAAGGTCCAGGTCCGGCCGTCGGCGGACATCGTCCAGCTCTCGGCGATGCCCGGGATCGGGTGCAGGTCCTCGGGGTCGTAATTGACCAGTCCTTCGAAGAGCGCGCCGACGATGTGGCTTTCGCTGAGGCCGGTGATGGTCTGCGGGTCGAGCCCGGAGGGCTCGGCCATGTTGTTGATGATCAGGTAGCCCTCGGCGGCTTTCTTCTCGGCGGTGGTCCGCCCGTCGCCGCAGCCGGCGAGCAGGGTCGCCAGGCAGAGCAGGGCGGCCGTCCATCGGTGCGCAGGGCGAAGCATGCCGGAGATTAGGCCCGGGGTCGGGCCGAGGGCAAGGCGTCTGGATGGGCTCTTTACTCCCTGCGTCGGTTTTCCTATCAAGGTCCCATGATCACCCCGACCCGTCGCGACCTCGTCGTCGCCGCCCTGACCGCCTCCGTCTGCCTCGGCCTGCTCGGCTTCATCGTCCCCGGCCCGCTCGCCGCTGACGTGCCGGTCGCGAAGCCTGTCATGGGCTCGATGGCCTTCGACTGGGAGAAGCTGGTGGTCAAGCCGACCAAGATCGGGGCTTACCGCAAGGTCTGTCAGGCGCCGACCGCGACCCTCGACGAACTCGAATACCATGTCACCACGCTGAACCCGGGCCAGTCCCCGCACCCGCCCCATCAGCATGCCGACGAGGAACTGCTCATCGTCAAGGAGGGGACCGTCGAAGCCCTCGTCGCCGGAGATTGGGTGAAGCTCGGCCCGGGCTCGGTGATCTTCCAGGCCGCGAACATCGAGCATGCCATCCGCAACGCCGGCGAAGGCCAGGCCACCTACCACGTCATCAAGTGGAACTCGCCCGGCATGCTTGCCCAACGCGCCGCGGCCAAGGCGGCGGCCAAGGCGGCGAAGTAGGCCGACAAAAAGGGCGTCCTTGCGGACGCCCTTTTGATTGGATGTGCCCGGAGCTTAGATGGCGGCCGGACCGCGCTCGCCGGTGCGGATGCGGATCACGTCGGTGAGGCCGAGGACGAAGATCTTGCCGTCGCCGATCTTGCCGGTCTGGGCGGCCTTGGAGATGGTGGCGATGGCCTTGTCGACCTGTTCGTCGGCCACGGCGGCCTCGATCTTCACCTTGGGGAGGAAGTCGACGGTGTACTCCGAACCACGGTAGATTTCGGTATGACCCTTCTGGCGGCCGAAGCCCTTGACTTCGGTTACGGTCATACCCTCGATGCCGATCTCGGCGAGGGCGTCCTTAACTTCTTCAAGTTTGAACGGTTTGATGATGGCGACGACGAGCTTCATGGTGGTGTGTTAGGTTGGGTTAGGCGTACGGTTGAGCAAGTCCACTTATGCACCCCCCGTGCCAAGTCTTGGCCGGGGGAGCAGGGACTCACGATTGAGTATTTTTAAGCAAGGCTTCGGCGGTAGACGACAGTTTTTCAGCAGATTTAAGTCCTGGGGCGAGTTCGATGCCGCTGTTAAGGTCGAAAAAATCCGCTCCTGATGCGGCGGCGGCGGTGATGTTGTGCGGCCCTAAGCCTCCGGCGAGGAGCCATTGGATATCGGGGAAGCGCTGACGCAGCCGAGCGAAGCGGCTCCAATCAGAGGTCTTGCCCGTTCCGCCGAAGGCGTCTTTGGCATGCGCATCGTGGACGAAGCCCACGGCGAGGGGGATGAGTTCGACGGGCCACTCGGCGCCGTCGGCGAGTTTCGGGGCGAGCCAGAGGCGGTCCGGGCCGACGGCCGCGGAGAGCGCCTTCGGGTCGCAGTCAGACTTGGTCGGATCGAAGTGAGCCTGGAC
>JBEDDU010000214.1:0-3656 GCA_041176065.1 Verrucomicrobiota bacterium
GGGCCATCCCCGGGTCCGCCAATGGTTCGCGGACACGCTCGCTTTCTGGGGAGCCTCCTGCGTGCAGACGCCGACCTACGACGAAGCCGAGGCGCTCTGGGCCGCCGCGGCCGCCGCCGAGCAACCCTTCGACCGGGCCATCATCGACCTGCCCGACGACGTCAGCCCCCGGCTGCCGGCGTTCCCCCGCGAACAGGTCATCCTGGTCACGTCCTCCGAGGTGGAGTTCCGCAGCCAGGCCCAGCTGTTCCGGCCCGTCACGCTCACCGCCCTGTGGACGCGCTTCAGCGCCGAACCGCCGGCGCCCGACGACACCGAGCCCGCGCCGGGCCGCCGCCGGGCGTCGCGCCGCCTCCGCATCCTGCTCGCCGAGGACAACGAAGTGAACCGCGAGGTAGCGAGCGCCCGCCTCCGCCGCGCCGGCCATGAGGTCAGCGCGACGGTCGACGGCTCCGCCGCGCTCGAACTGTGGCGCTCCAAGGAGTTCGACGTGGCGATCCTCGACATCCAGATGCCCATCATGGACGGGCTCGCGGTGGCCGCCGCGGTCCGCGCCGAGGAGCAGTCCCGCGGCCGCCGGCGCACCGCCCTGCTGGCGCTCACCGCGATGACCCAGGAACTCGACCGCGACCGTTGCGAGGCCGCCGGCTTCGACGCCTACCTGGCCAAGCCCGTCCGCGGCGCCGAGCTCCTGGAGAAACTGGAACTGCTCTCGGCCAGCCAGGAAGCCGACCTGAACCGGATCCGGGACGACGAGTTCGCCGCGCATCTGGAGAACGCCGAGGCCGAGGACGCCGAGGACCTCCGCGCCGCCGCCCGCGCCTTCCTCCGGCACGCCGATGACATCATCGCCCGGCTCGTCGCCGCCCGCGACGCCGGCGCACCGGACGCCCTCGGCCACGAGGCCCACGGCGCCAAGGGCATGCTCTCGCTGATGGCCTGCACCGGGCTCGCCCGGCTGGCCCACCAGATCGAGCGGCAACCCGGCGAGAACGCCGCCCGCGCCCGGACGGACGAGCTCATCGACGGCTTGCGGAAGCTGCGGCTGTCCCTACAGTCGCGGACAGACCTGAGCGCCGATGGCCAAGCCGAAACTCAAACCCGAGATCAAGACTGAGTCGCTGGTCTCGGCGGCGCCCCGGTGGAACGTGGTCGTGCTCAACGACCCGATCAACTACCAGGCCTACGTGGTGCTCGCGTTCATGAACGTCCTCCGACTCGGCGCCGCCGAGGCCAAGCGGCTCATGCGGGTGATCCATGCCGAAGGCCGGGCGACCGTCTGGACGGGCGGACGCGAACGCGCCGAGATGCTCTCGCTCGAGCTGCAGCAGTGGCACCTCAACTCCTTGCTCGAACAGGATGGCTGAACTCCGCCTCACGATGACGACGGAGGCGCGCACGGTCCTGACCGACCTGTTGCGCCTCATCGCCCCCGCGGCGGCCCGCGTCACCGTCAACCGCGCCCACGTCCCGGCCACCGACCCGGAGATCGCCGACTTCTGGGTCGAGACGCTCACGGCCCAGGCCGCCGAAGAGGCCCGCCTGCTGGCCGTCGCCTTCGCCGGGGCCAAGGGCGACCCGGCGGTCATCGTCCTCCCCAACGAGGCCCAGGCCCACGCCTTCCTCCGCGCCCTCTCGGCCGTCCGCCTCGCCTTGCGCGACCTGGTCTTCGCCGACGTGACCGACGCCCAGCTGGAGAACGCCGAAGACCTCGACGACGCGACCTTGCCGACCGAGCAGCGTCATGCGCTGGCCTGCTACGCGTGCTTCGGCCTGCTGCAGCAGTCCCTCATCGCCCAGCTCTGCCCGGAAGCGTTCGATTGAGCGACGAAATCGGTTGAAGGTCCGACGACGAGCCGCAACAAAAGGTCCGTGTCCAGCGGCCTGACCACCTTCTTCTCCGCCGTCCGCGCCTTCGGCCGACAACTCGCCGCCCTGCCCCGCCCGAAGCTCCTGCCGTTCGTCGACGTCGCCCGCGGCATGGATGGGCCGACCTTCCGGGCCGACCTTGTCGCCGGCTTGAACGTCGCGCTCCTCGCCTTCCCGATGTCGATGGCCTTCGCGATGAAGGCGGGCCTGCCCGTGTGGTGCGGCCTGGTGGGCTGCGGCGTCGCCGCGGCCGTCGCCCCGCTCTTCAGCGGCTCGGCCAACCTGTCGGCCGGCCCCACCAACGCCTCCGCGGCTTTGCTCCTCGGCGCCTTCGCCACCCTCGGCGCGGTCACGCCTGAACTGCGGGCCGCCGCCCTGCCCACGCTGGTCCTGATGACGGGCGGCTTCCTCCTGCTGGCCTCCTGGCTGCGGCTGAGCGGTTTCGCCGACTTCGTCCCCCGCACGGTCATCTCCGCCTACATCGCGGCGGCGGCGCTCCGCGTCATCGCGCTGCAGCTGCCGACGGCGCTCGGGATGCCGGGAGACCACGCCGGCGAATCCCTGCCCGAAGTCCTCTGGCACGCCTTCCGCATGGGTCGCATGCTGATCAACCCCGAACTGGGACTGGCGCTGATCACCGGCGTGGCCTACTTCCTCCTGCGTCCGCGTTACGGCGCCGGCAAGGCCATCCTGGGCGCCGTCCTGGTCGCGACCTTCGGGGCCATGCTCGCCCAGAACGTGGCCCACGCCCAAGGCGCGCAGGCGGACCTGGTCGGCTATGTCGGGCAGGCGGCCCAGGTGGGCGCCGCCCTCCGCCTGCCCGATTTCTCCGCCCGCACGTTCTCGACGCTCTTCTCGCCGGCCCTGGCCCTCGCGGTCCTCGTGGTGATCGAAGGCACCGCGAACGCCCGCGCCTCGGCCCTCAAGACGGGCCGGCCTTCCGACCTCCATCAGGAGGTCTACGGACTCGGGATGGCGAACCTGGTCTGCGCCTTCACCGGCGGGATGGCGGCCTCCGGTTCGATCAGCCGTTCCGCCCTGAACGTCGCCAGCGGCGCGCGGACGGCGATGGCGTCGCTGCTCTGCGGGCTCTTCATCCTCGGCGCCCTTTTCCTGGCCCGGCCGGTGGTGGCCGTCGTCCCGCTCTCGACGCTGGCGATCCTCGTGATCCTGGCCGAGCTTGAACTGGCCAACCTTTCGGCGGTGAAGCTGATCCTTAAATCCGGCGCGCAGGACCGCACGGTCTTCCTGGCCACCTTCGCGACCGCGCTGCTCGCGCCCCTCGACGTCGCCATCTTCCTCGGCACCGCCGTGGCGGTGGCCTTCTACCTCCGGCAGACGTCCACGCCCGAGGTCGTCGAATACGATTTCTCGGAGTCCGGCGAGATCCTGGAACGCCCGAAGGGCCAGGCCTCGACGGGCATCTCCATCCTCCACGTCGAAGGGAGCCTGCACTTCGGCGCGACCCAGGCCTTCCACGAACACCTCCGCCGCGCCTCGGCCGACCCCAACCTCAAGGTGCTCGTGCTCAAGTTCCGCGAAGCCCTGCACCTCGACGCCAACGGCGTCCTGCTCCTGCGCGACCTGGCCGAGACGCTGAAGTCCGACGGCCGCCACCTGATCCTCTGCGAAGCGAAGGCCGACACGATGCGTATCATCGTCAACGCCGGCCTCGACCAGGCCGTCGGCCAAGAGAACGACTTCCCCTACGACGAAGCCCAGCCGAACCTCGCCCTCGCCCAGGCCGTCCGCCGGGCCCGTGAGCTCGCCGGCGGACGGCCTGGGCG
>JBEDDU010000215.1:0-4559 GCA_041176065.1 Verrucomicrobiota bacterium
TTCGTACACGCCGTCGACGGAGGATTGGATGACCGCGAGCTCCTGCGGGCTGGCCCGGCGGTGCTCGGCCAGCAGGTCCGCGTAGCGCGCGGTCTTCACGCCGTCGGTGCCGAGCCGGATCTTCTTGGCCAGGTCTTCGTAGTTGAGGAAGAGGCCGAACACGCCGATCGATCCCGTCACGGTCGAAGGGTCCGCGATGATGAGGTTGGCGGGGGCGGAGATGTAATAGCCCCCGCTCGCGGCGACGTCGCCCATCGAGACCACCACGGGCACGCCCTTCTTCTTCAGCAAGGCGACCTCGCGCGCGACCACGTCGCTGGCGAACGCCGAGCCGCCGGGGCTGTTGACGCGGAGCACGACGGCCTTGAACTCGTCCTCGCCGCGGATCGAACGGAGGTCATGCGCCAGCCGGTCGCCGCCGATCTCGCCGGAGCCGCCCCAGCCGTCGACGATCTCGCCTTCGGCGTAGACGATGGCGATCTTGCCGCCACGGGAGGGAAGGGTGACCTTGTGGGCGTAACGGTGCAGGCCGATGCGGCGGAAGGAGGTGCCGTCGTCGTCCGCCGCCGCGCCCGCTTCGCGGACCTTGTTCACGAGCTCGTCACGGTGCAGCACGGCGTCGGCGAGCTTCAGTTCGACGGCCCGGCGGGCCGAGAAGACGCCGCCGCCGTCGACCACCTTGGCCAGGCGCTCGGGCGTCATGCCGCGCGAACCCGCCACGTCGGCGAGGATGCGTTTCCAGAGTCCGTTCATGAGGACCTCGGTCTGTTCCTTGGCCTCGGGGCTCATGGAGCCGCCGAGGTAAGGTTCCACCGCGGACTTGTACTTGCCGACCTTGGTCACCTGCACGCCGACGCCGATGAGCCGGAGGGTGTCGCCGAAATACGTGTTGAAGGAGGCGAGGCCCTTGAATTCCACTTCGCCGCTGACGTGCGCGTAGACCTTGTCCGCGACGCTCGCCAGGTAGTATTGGCCCTGGGAGGCGTTCTCGACCCAGCCGATGACCGGCTTGCCGCTCTTCTTGAAGGCCGTCAGGGCTCGACGGATCTCGGCCTTCTGCGTGAGCCCCGCCGAAAGCTCCCCGCTCAGGACGATGCCGGCGATCTGCTTGTCCTTGGCGGCGAGGTCGATCGCTTCCAGCGCGCGCAGGAGGTCGAGACGCGGTCCGGGAGCGCCGAAGAAAAGCTGATCGATGCCGGGTGCTCCGTGCTCCGGGGTGTCTTCGATCGTCAGGCCGCCGCCGATGACGAGCATCGTCTTCGGTTTGATCGACACCGGGATGCCGGCATGGCCTTCCCGGGACGAACCGGCGAGCCCGACGAGGAGGACGATGAGGAGGAAGGCCCCGAGGAAGAGCGCGAGGACCGTGCCGACGGCGGAGGCGAACACGGACTTGAGGAATGCTTTCATGTGAAGGTCAGGGTGTTGCCGAAATGATGCCCGCCTGACTTCTTTTCGCCAATCCAAAGACGATTTTTAGCATGCGGTTTCCTCTCGATGCCGCTCTGAGGGAGGACTTAATCTGGGGTCATGTCAGAGCCTACGTCATCGGCCGGCGCCGCCACCTCCCGCAAGGCCTTGGCCATCAATCTGGACCGCTCCGCCTACGGCGCCTTCGCCGAGATCGGCGCCGGCCAGGAGGTCGTCCGGCACTTCTTCAAGGCGGGCGGCGCCTCCGGGACCGTGGCCAAGAGCATCTCGGCTTACGACATGCGGGTCAGCGACGCCATCTACGGCCACCCGCAACGCTACGTCTCCCGCCAGCGTCTCGAGCAGATGCTGGATCACGAATACGGGCTGCTCGTCGACCGGTTGAAGGCCGAACGCGGTCCGGTCACGCGTTTCTTCGCCTTCGCCGATACCGTCGCCACGACCCCCCATGACGGCAAAGGGCAGGGGCACTCCTGGATCGGGATCCGTTTCCAGGATCAGCCCGGCGCTGAGCCGAGCGAGGTGATCCTGCACCTTCGTCTCTGGGACAAGGACGCGGGCCGCCAGCAGGACGCCTTGGGCGCGGTCGGCGTCAATCTCATCCATGCGGCCCTCAACACCCGCGACAGCGTCGACAGTTTCCTGACCGCCCTCGTCGACGAGGTCGGCGCCGGCCGGGTGGAGATCGAGTTCGCCCATTTCAGCGGCCCCGCCTTCGGCGCCTTCGACAACCGCGCCGCCGCCTTGCGGCTCGTCCGGCTCGGCCTGACGGATGCCGTCCTCTTCGGGCCCGAAGGAGATCCGCAGGTTCCCAGCGAATACTTCTACAAGCGTTCGGTCCTCGTCGCGCGCGGCACCTTCCGCCCGGTCTCCCTGGTCAACGAGGACATGCTCGCCTGCGCGCTCCGCGCCCTGCCGGACGGCGGGAAGGACGTCCTCGCGATCTTCGAGATGTGCATCGGTTCCGACCCGCATCCCGAGGCCGAGCTCATCGACCGCATCCGTCTGGTCGGCGCGATGCAGCACCCCTTGCTGGTCACGCGTCACCGCGGCTGGTATCGTCTCCCGGCCTATTTCCGCCTGCACACCACGGGGAGCATCACCCTCGTGGCGGGCATGAACAACCTCGTGGACCTCTTCAATCCCGAGCACTACACGCATCTCGAAGGCGGCGTGCTCGAGTCCTGCGGCCGCCTCTTCAAGGACGGCGTCCGCGTCATGGTCTACCCGATGCTCGGCGACCAGCTCCGCCGCCTGATCCTCGACCCGGTGGCCTGTCAGGTCTGCTTCCCGGAGAGCTACCGGGTCGCCGAGGATTCCGTGGTCACGGCTTCCGACATCCAGATGCGCCCCTCGGTCGCCGGCCTCTTCCAGCACCTGCTGAACAACGGCTTCCTCGTGCCCATCACCGGGGCGGATCCGGTCGCCATGGCCTGCCAGCCGCGCACCTTGGCCGAGCGCATCCGCAAGGGCGTGCCGGGCTGGGAGAAGGAAGTGCCTCCGTCGGTTGCGGTCGCCATCCGAAGCCTCAAGTTGTGGGCTCGCTAGCCCTCATGCCTGCCACCTCCCTTCCGCCCGCCCAAGACACCGAACTCGCGCTCTCCGTCGAGCGGGCCTATCGTGAGGCCCTCGTCACGGACCGTCTCGGCGCGATCTGGTCGTTGATCCTCGCCAAGTGCCTGCTCGCGCAGTGGGCCATCGCGCGTTACTCGATCCCGGTCAGCGGCGCCTTCTACGTCTGGACGCTCACCCTCGTGATGGGCGCGGTGGCTTCGCTTTATTACCTGCACGCCCATCGCGTGCGGCTGTATCTCCTGCCCACGCATTTCCGCGTCAACGCCGCGGTGCTCGGCGGCCTCGTCGTCTCGCTGGGTTTCGTCGCTTATGCCCGCTTCGCGCTCGGCGCCCTCGAGGCCGCGGTCGCCGCCGCCCTCGCCGCCGCGCTCCTCGGTTCCTGGTCGCTCGCGCGGGCCGCCTTGCGCCGTGCCTGGCCGCCCTTGGTCGGCGCGTTGCTCTGGTGGGGCCTGGCCGCGACCGCCTTGCGCGCCCCGGCGGACGAGGCGCTGCTCTGGCTCGGCCTGGGCATGCTGGGCGCGCAGGCGCTTCCCGGCTTCGCCGTGGCGGCCCGGGAGTCGCGTCAACGCGTCTGATCAGGATGCCGGCTTGCCGGCGCTGTTCATGAGGTGGGTCATGAAGCGCTTCATCGCGGGCGTGAGCACGCGGCCCTTGCGGTGCAGGATGGCCAGCGGCCGCGCCACGCGACGGTCGCGCAGGCGCAGCATGACCAGCGTGCCTTGCTCGACTTCCTGGCGGATGGTCCCCTCGGGCACGAGCGCCACGCCGGCGTCGACTTCGACGGCCCGCTTGAGCGTCTCGATGTTGTCGAACTCCATGGAGGGCTCGAGCTCGATGCGCTGCTCGCGGAAGAACTGGTCGAGCGCCTTGCGCGTCGGGATGTCCTGGTCGAAGCCGATGAACTTGCCCCCCTGCAGGTCGGCGAGGTCGATCTCCTTCTTCGCCGCGAGCTTGTGCTTGGGCGAGCAGATGGCGACGAGCTGGTCCTCCATCAGCGGGATGATCTCGACCTGACGGGTCTTCTGCGGGAAGGCGACGAGGCCGAAGTCCACCGCGTTGGAGATGACGTCCTCGTAGACGAGGTTCGAGCGGCGGTATTCGACGCGCACGTTGACGTGCGGGAACTCCTGCATGAACGACTTCACGTGGGGGGGCAGTTCGTGGAGGCCGATGGAGACGATGGTCGAGATGTGCACGGTGCCGCTGACGACCTTGCGCATCTCCTGCATCTCGCTGCCGACCTGCTCGTAGCGGTTGAGGATGTCCTTGGCGGCCTCGTAGAGGCTCCGGCCTTCGCGGGTGAGCCGGAACTGCTTCTGGCTGCGGTCGACGATGAGGACGTTGAAGTGTTTCTCCATCGACCGCAGCTGCTGGCTGACGGCCGACTGGGTGATGGCGTTGAGTTTGGCGGCCTTGGAGAAGCTTTCGTTGTCCACCAGGTCGCGGAAGATCTTCAGGTTCTCGATATGCATGGGAAAGACAGACCTTATGATTAATGAATCTAATGGGGGAGGTCTTCAAGTGTAGATGTGCTAATCTAGGCGGAGCCACCC
>JBEDDU010000216.1:0-6992 GCA_041176065.1 Verrucomicrobiota bacterium
GACGGACGCGAAGCCCGCCCGCCGCCGCCGCGCCCCCGCCCGCCTCGAAGCCACCGCCGGGGCCTGCGCGGCCGTCGCGAAGCGCCCCGACCCGGTCGGCGAAGTCACCGAGGATTGGACCCGCCCGAACGGCCTGCGCATCCTCCGTCGCCGCGTCCCGATCGGACTCGTCGCCATCATCTTCGAGTCGCGCCCGAACGTCACCGTCGACGCCGCCGCCCTCTGCCTGAAGTCCGGCAACGGCTGCGTGCTCCGCGGCGGCAGCGAGGCCATCCACACGAACATCGCGCTGTCGAAGTCGTTCGCGACGGGACTGCGCGCCGCCGGCCTGCCCGCCGAGGCCGTCACGCTCCTGCCCTTCACCGACCGCGAAGCGGTGCCCGCCCTCGGCTCCCTCCGCGGCATCGTCGACATCATCGTGCCCCGCGGCGGACCCGGCCTCATCGAGGCGGTGGTCAACTCCGCCAAGGTCCCCGTCATCAAGCACGACGCCGGCATCTGCCACGTCTACGTCCACGCGCAGGCCGACCTCGCGATGGCCGAACAGATCGTGCTCAATGCGAAGTGCCAGCGCCCCAGCGCTTGCAACGCCCTCGAGACCTTGCTCGTCGACGCCGCGGTCGCCGCCCGGTTCCTGCCGAAGATGGCCGCGGCGCTCGCCGCGAAGAAGACCGAAGTCCGCGCCTGCCCGCAGTCGCGGCCGCTCATGCCCGGCGCCAAGGCCGCGACCGAACAGGATTTCCGCACCGAACACCTGGGCCTCATCCTCAACGTCAAGGTCGTCGCCGGCCTCGCCGAGGCGGTCGCCCATGTCGAAGACTACGGCTCGCACCACTCCGACGCCATCATCACGGCCGACGAATCCGCCGCCCGCGCCTTCCTCGCCCAGATCGACAGCGCCTGCGTCTACTGGAACGCCAGCACCCGCTTCACCGACGGCGGCGAGTTCGGCTTCGGGGCCGAAGTGGGCATCTCCACGGACCGTCTGCACGCCCGCGGACCCATGGGGATCCGCGAATTGACCACCTGGAAGTTCGAAATCGTCGGCCAGGGCCAGGTTCGGGGCTAAATTCGGTCGGTTTTCCGTTTGACAGACCCCCACCCGGAAACCTTTGTTACCCTTCCTTTTGGCTACCGGGGTGGTAGCTCAGTTGGTTAGAGCGCCGCACTGTCACTGCGGAGGTCACGGGTTCGAGTCCCGCCCATCCCGCCAGCCAAAAGGGTTTACTTTCCGACCGGTCCGCCGGTCCGGAAAGGACTGCCCGGACGCCGTCGCCCGACCGTCACCTCGCCTTGGCGGGACTGTGCATCCTTTTTGCTTCCCCCTCCGTGCCGAGTGGACAGAAATCACTCACCCATGAGCAAGAAAGTCCTGATCATCGGCGCCGGCGGCGTCGGCAACGTCGTCGCCCACAAGTGCGCCATGAATTCCGAGTCCTTCTCGGAAGTCATGCTGGCCTCCCGCAACGAGAACAAGTGCAAGGCCATCGCCGCCGACGTCAAGGCCGCCACCGGCCGCACGATCCGCACCGCCGCCCTCGACGCGGACGACGTCAAGGCCACCGTCGCCCTGATCAAGTCCTTCGGCGCCGACCTGCTCATCAACGTCGCCCTGCCCTACCAGGACCTCAACCTGATGGACGCCTGCCTCCACGCCGGCATCCACTACGTCGACACCGCCAACTACGAGCCGCCCCACCTCGCCAAGTTCGAATACTCCTGGCAGTGGGCCTACCGCGAGCGCTTCCAGAAGGCCGGCCTCACCGCCCTCCTCGGCTCGGGCTTCGACCCCGGCGTGACCAACGTCTTCTGCGCCTACGCCCAGAAGCACCTCTTCGACACGATCGAGACGATCGACATCATGGACGCCAACGCCGGCGACCACGGCTACAAGTTCGCCACGAACTTCAACCCGGAGATCAACATCCGCGAGATCACCCAGCGCGGCCGCTTCTGGGAGAAGGGCGAATGGAAGGAGACCGACCCGCTCTCGGTGAAGTGGGTGTACGACTACCCGGTCGTCGGCCCCAAGGACAGCTACCTGCTCTACCACGAGGAACTCGAGTCCCTCGCGATCAACATCAAGGGGCTGAAGCGCATCCGCTTCTTCATGACCTTCTCCGAGAACTACCTCACGCACCTGCGCGTGCTCGAGAACGTCGGCATGACCCGCATCGACCCGATCGACTTCCAGGGCCACCAGATCGTCCCAATCCAGTTCCTGAAGGCGCTCCTCCCCGACCCCGCCTCGCTCGGCCCCCGCACCAAGGGCAAGACCTGCATCGGCTGCGAGATCACCGGCACCAAGGACGGCAAGCCCCGCAAGGTCTTCATCTACAACGTCTGCGACCACCAGGAGTGCTACGCCGAGGTGAAGTCCCAGGCGATCAGCTACACGACCGGCGTCCCGGCCGCCATCGGCGGCGCGATGCTCGCGGACGGCAAGTGGCTCAAGCCCGGCGTCTGGAACATGGAAGAGATGAATCCGGATCCTTTCATGGACGAGCTCAACAAGCGCGGCCTGCCCTGGCACGTCAAGGAACTGCCGGTCGCCTGAACGACCGCCCACGAAGCCCGCTGCGAAGCGGGCTTTTCGTTTGCACCGCCCTCCGATGCTCCCAATTTCAACGCCGTGTCCGACGCCCTCACCGATGCCTTCCGGAAGGTCGACCTGAGCCAGGTCCCGAGCCCTTGCCACGTCCTCCACCGCGGCCTGCTGGAGCAGAACCTCCGCATCCTGCGCTCGGTCATGGACCGCTCGGGCGCCAGGATCCTGCTCGCGCTCAAGGGCTTCGCCCAGTTCAGCGAAGCGAAGACGATCTCGAAGTATCTGGCCGGCACGACCGCCAGCGGCATCCACGAGGCGCTCCTCGGCCGCGAAGAATTCGGCGGCGAAGTCCACGCCTACTCCCCGGCCTTCAAGGACGAGGAGTTCGCCCACCTGCTGCGCGTCGCCGACCACGTGTCGTTCAATTCCCCGGCGCAGTGGAAGCGCCACAAGGCCGCCGCCCTCGCCGCCGGCCGCAAGGTCTCCTTCGGCCTGCGCGTCAACCCGGAGCACGCCGAGGTCGACGTCGAACTTTACAATCCCTGCGCCGCCGGCTCCCGCCTCGGCACGCTCCGCTCCGAGATCAAGTCGGCCGAAGACCTCGACGGACTCGAGGGCCTCCACTTCCACACGATGTGCCAGCAGGGCTCCGACGTCCTGGAGCGCACGGTCGCGGCCTTCGAGGCGAAGTTCGGCGAGTTCATCCCGCAGATGAAGTGGGTCAACTTCGGCGGCGGCCACCATATCACCCGCGAGGGCTACGACCTCGAACGCCTCATCCGCGTGATCACGGGCTTCCGCCAGCGCTGGGGCCAGCACATCCAAGTCTACCTCGAGCCCGGCGAAGCCATCGGCATCGGCACCGGCGTCCTCGTGGGCACCGTCCTCGACCTCGTGCATAACGGCGTCGACATCGCGATCATCGACGTGTCGGCGACCTGCCACATGCCGGACACGCTGGAGATGCCCTACCGCGCCGACATCATGGATGCCGACCTGCCGGGCAAACTCCCGCACACCTACCGCCTCGGCAGCGTGACCTGCCTCGCAGGCGACGTGATCGGCGACTACTCCTTCGCCGAGCCGCTCAAGATCGGGCAACGCCTGGTCTTCATGGATATGTCCCATTACACTTTCGTGAAGAACACGACCTTCAACGGGGTGCCACTGCCGGCGATCGCCAGCTTCGACCCCGCCGCCGGGCAGGTCCAAGTAGTGCGCCGCTTCGGCTATGCGGACTACAAGAACCGCCTTTCCTGAGCGGGTCTAGGTCTTGACCCTCGGGTCAGGCGAGGCAAGATGGTGGTCATACGACACCATGAAGCCTCGCGAAATCATCATCCTCCTGCTGGCCGCCGCTTTCGGCGCCATCGCCATCGTCACGTGGAGCGGCGAAGAAGAGGCCAAGGCCCAGGCCGCCAAGGCGGTCGCCGACCTCGCCGCCGCCAAGGACAGCGCCGCCAAGGCCGCCGCCGCCCACAAGGCAGACCAGGAAAAGTCCGCCAAGGAGCTCGCTGCGTGCAAGCTGACCGCCGATGAGGCCGCTAAGGCCGCGGCCGCCGAACTCGCCAAGGCCAAGGATGACGCCGCCAAGGCCGCCGCCCAGCTGAAGAGCGACCTCGCCGCCGCCAAGGACAGCGCCGGCAAGGCCGCCGTGAAGGCCGCCGAACTCCAGAAGGCCAAGGCTGCGGCCGACGCCCGCGTCAACGAGCTCAACGCCGAGCTCGCCAATCTCCGCAACGGCTCCGAACTCAAGGAAGCCATCGCCCAGCGCAAGAAGGCCGAAGCCGACCTCGAGGCCGCCTCCGCCGCCCTGCGCGAAGCCAACGCCAAGCTCGCCGCCGCCCTCGCCCGCATCGCCGAGCTGGAGGAAGAGAATCGCCGCCTCCGCGAACAGCCCCGCGGTACGCCGAACACTTCGCCGAACTACCGCGTGCTCTGAGCACCGGCCGAAGCCGACCGATCAGCCCGACCATCCGGTCGGGCTTTTTCGTGCCGAGGCGAAGACCTTGCGCAGCTTGGCCAGCAACGCCGGCCGCGCTTTGGGCTTCAACGCATGCTCCCAGAGCCGCAGGACCTTCCAGCCGGCGCGGCGCAGGCGGCGGGAGTCACGTCGGTCTCGCTCCTGGTTACGCCGGAACTTCGCCCGCCAGAAGGCGGCGTTGCCTCGCGGACGCGTCCCATGACGGGGACAACCATGCCAGAAACAACCGTCGACGAAGACCGCCAGGCGGCGGGCCGCGAAGACGAAATCCGGTCGCACCCGGCAACGGCCGGCGTCGGCGCGTACGCCGATCGGCCGTTGCCGCCGCCAGCCCGACCAGCCCTCGGCGCGGAAGACCTTCGCCAAGGCCTCCTCGGTCGTGAGGTTGCCGCGCCCCCGGACCTTGGCCATCAGGGCGCTGCGCTGGGCGCGGGTGTAGACGTCCGCCATGTCATATCATGGATACGAAACGGCCCGGACCGCAAGGTCCGGGCCGCCCGGCGTCACCGCCAAAGGAAGAGGGCCGGCTGCCCAGCCGGCCCTCGTGCAATGAAGCCTAAATCCTAGGATTTAGAACAGGACCTGAGCCTGGACGCGGAAGATGTCGGCGTCGGCATGCTCGTCGGTGATCACCGGGACGCCGTTGGTGTAGGCGCCGAGCTTATCTTCGAGCTTGGCCTTTTCGTAGCCGACCTGGATCTTCGCGTTGTTCTTGTTGAAGTAGTAGTTCAGGCCCACGAAGATGCTGTTGGACTTATCGTAGGTGGAGCCGGAGGTACCGGTCGTCACGACATCACGGAAACCATCGCCGACCTGCTGGCCGCGGCCGTCGGTGTCGAGGGCGGAGTAACGCGCCACGGCTTCGAGGTTCTCGGAGAGCTTGTAAGCCAGGGTGATGTTGTAGCCGCTCGGATCGCGGTCGAGGAAACCGGAGTTCGTGGTGGTGGTGGAACTGGCATCGATGCCGGTCATGATGTACTCACCCACGACCGTGAGATCGCCGGTCACGTACTTGAAGTACGGATTGATGCCTTCGGCCATGGCAATCTTGCCATTGACACCAGTGACGGCACCACCGGAGGTCGAGGTCGCACCGGAGGGAGTGAGGCCGTAGTTGATGCCGACGGTGGTACCGAGGGGCTTCCAGTCGAAGGAGGCGTTGGCGTAGTAACCGAAGTCGTTCACGCCGGTGTTGTTGTAACCCTGGACGGCGTCGACGATCGCGGCGCCGTAAGCGAGGGTGCCGGGGCCACCTTCACCGATGACGACCTTGTTGGAGTAATGGAGGCCGACGTGGCGGGCGCCGAAACCGAGGCGGCGGCCGTTGTTGGACTCGGCCCAGTAGCGGGTGACCATCGAACGCTCGACGGTGAAGAGGGCGGAGGAGGAGGTGTTCTCTTCCTGACCGAACTGGACCTTCTGGTAACCGAGGTCGAACTGGCCGAGCTCGGATACGTAGGTGACGACGGCCTTGTCAGCCGCGCCGGCACGGACACCAGAAGTACCCTGGGAGGAGTCGCCGAAGTTCCAGACGAGCTCGCCGGAGAAACCGTGGCCGACGTCGACCTTGGCACCCAGGTAGAGACGACGCATCAGGAAGTTGTTGAGATCCACGCCCTGCGTCTCGACGCCGGAGGCGTTGGTCTCGCTGTAGTCAGCCATTTCCCACTGGCCCTGGATGCGACCGGAGAAGGTGAGGCGGTTGGCGCCGGCTTCCTTGATGAAGACGCGGTCCATGCCGGACTCCGTCTTGGCAGCGGCGGCAGACTGGAGGGTCTTGGCGCGCTCTTCAGCGGTGATGATGCCCTTCTTCACGAGAAGATCGAGCGTGGCTTTGTCTTGGGCGAAAGCCGAAACCGACGAAATGGCGGCAGCGGCGATCAGCATGGACTTGAGGGTGCTATTCATAGGTGTGGGTGCGGTTGTGCGAGCCGACTATCTCATCCCAATGTTACAGGATGATGGCGAGCCCGTGAAGAACCTGCCTTAATCCCAGACTGAAAAATGGCCGAAAACTCAGAAAATCCCCGCCAATCCCATATAAACATCAGTAAATCGTGGTTTCCAGGTTAATTCCGCCCTGATCCGACCCGTCGCCACGATACGACTGGGCTGGGTCCGGCCGCCTTTCGCCACGCGCGGCCCCGCCGGCGCCGACGGATCGAACACAGGCGCGGACTGACCGAGGCGCTCCGCGATCCAGCGCGCGAGCGCTTCCTTCGTCACGGGACAACCGTCACCGACGTTGTAGACACGAGCTCCGGCCAGTCCGCCGACGATCGCGGCGAGCACCGAAGACGCCGCGTCATCGCGATGCAGGTAGTTGATGTAATGGTCGACGCGTCCGCCGATGACGTTGTCGCCGCGACGCAGCTGATCGACGAGATGATGACGGCCGGGACCGTAGAGCCCGCCGAATCGCAGCACGCGGGCCTTGGCGAAACCGGACGAGAGCACGGC
>JBEDDU010000217.1:0-3214 GCA_041176065.1 Verrucomicrobiota bacterium
TCTTCGCGCGGAGGCGCACCGCTTCAGGTGGGAAGGTAAGGTCGAGACCGTGGCCGACGACCGCCGCGGTCCGCCCGGCGGCGTCCAAGGCTCCCTCGTGCGCCGCAGTGTCGATCCCACGGGCGAGGCCGCTGACGATCCACCAGCCCTGTTGCGCGAGGTCGCGCGCGAACGAGCGCGCCAGCGAAGCCCCGTAGGTCGTGCAGTGCCGCGAGCCGATGATGCCGACCGCGCGTTCCGTCGGGAAATTCTCGCCCTCCGCGTAGAGCACCAACGGCGGATCCCAGAGGCGCGCCAAGGCGGCCGGCCAGGCGGTGTCGTCCTCGCCGAGGAGGCGGAAACCGAGGTCACGCACGCGGCCCATCTCCTTGGCCCAGTCGAAAGCGCGCGCCGCGATGGCCGCGGCGACGGGCCGGCTCACGCCTTCGACCTTGGCGAGCTGGTCCGCCGGGGCGCCGAGGGCCACGGAGAGGTCGCCCCCGAAGGCCTCGCGCAGGCGACGCACCGTGACCGGCCCGACCCCTTTGAGGCCGTTGAGCAGGACGCGTTGCGCGAGCGGGTCGGTCGGGATCGGCTGCATCCCGCCAGCCAGCGCGGCCGGGTCAGTCGCGCAAGACCGGGGACAGCCCAGCGAGGAGCTCGGTGGTTCTCACCGCTTCCTCACCCTTGTTTTCCCTCAGCCAGTCGGCGGCGCGCGCGTGCCAGGTCGTGGCGAGCACCACCGCATCGAACGCGGACAGGCCGAGTTCGTGGCGACGCGCCAATACCGACGTGACGATGCCGGCGAGCAGGTCGCCGGAACCACCGCGGGCGAGCACGGGTCCGCCGAAAGGAACATGCAGCACGCGGAGGCCGTCGGTGACGCAGGTCAGCGGTCCTTTGAGGACGACGATGCTCTTCGTCCGACGGGCGTAGGCGCGCGCCGCTTCGACGGAGGCCGGGCGGCCGCTCAGGCGTTTGAATTCACCGGCGTGCGGCAGGAGCACGAGGACGGAAACCTTCTTCGCCGCGGCGACCACCGTCGGGCGGAGCGCGTCGGCGTCGAGCACGAGCGCACCCGTCACGGCGGAAGCAAACGCGCGGATAAGGGCGGCGGCCTTCTCTCCCATGCCCGAGCCGAGCAGGATCGCGTCCTTATCGGCGAGCAGGGGGCGGAGCTCCTTCAGGTTGGCGGTCGAGAGCGTGCCGTCCTTGCCGGTGCGCAGGCCGCGCCACATCGCTTCGGGATAGGCGACGGCGGCCTTCGTACGGACGGATTCCGGCAGGCAGGTCGTGACCAAGGCCGCGCCGGAGCGCAGCGCGGAGGCCGTGTTCATCAGCACCGCGCCGGGCATGCGTTCGGAGCCACCGACGATGAGGAGGCGGCCGTGGTGACGTTTATCGCTGCGCGCCCGACGCGGTTTGCGGAGCGGGGTCAGCGATGTCGCCGTCACGCAGGCCTCTTCGGTCTCACCGAGCGGCAGGCCGATGTCGAGGACCCGGAGGCGACCGACGAACGGGGCGGCCTTCGGCGAGAGCAGCGGACGCTTCAGGCAGCCGATGGACACCGTGAGGTCGGCCCGGAAGGCCGGACCCGTGGCGTCGTCGCCCAGGCCGCTGGGCAGATCGACCGCGATGCGCAGTCCGCGGAGCGCGTCGGATGTACGAAGGAAGGCGCGGAGCTCGGCCGAGAGGGGCGAGCGGAAGCCTTGGCCGAGGATGCCGTCGAAGATCAGGTCGAACTCGTGCGTGGCCAGCTGACGGAGGTTGGCCGCGGCGACGATGCCGATGCGGACGCCCTTCTTCCGTACGGACCATGCGCGCCGGGCCTGCGGACGGGCGGGGCCGCCCTCGGCGAAGACCGCGACGATCTCCGTGCCGGCGCGGGCGCAGCGCAGCGCGGCGAGGAAAGCATCGGCTCCGTTGTTGCCTTTGCCGGCGAGGACCAGGATGCGTTCCGGCTTACGGCCGAGGAGGGCGAGGGCTTCGTCGCCGACGCCGCGGGCGGCCCGGTTCATCAGCTCCCACGAAAGCTTCGCGTCGCCGTCGATGAACGCCGCTTCGGCCGCGGCGGCTTCGGCGCAGGAGAGGACCGGGAGGCGGGCGGAGCTCATGGCGTCAGCGGACCAGCACCGCGAAGGCCTGGGCCAGCGCGTCGGTATGCGTGAGCGAGATGAGCAGGCGCGAAGCGCCTTGGGCGGCGAGCAGCGCCTGCGCCTTGTCGTCCAGCACGACGACCGGTTCGCCGGCGGCACCGTTGAGCACGCTCACGCTCGTGAGCGACAGTTCGGCGCCGAGGCCCGTGCCGAAGGCCTTGCTCGCGGCTTCCTTGGCGGCGAAGCGGGCGGCCAGCGAAGGATAAGGGTCGGCCTTGGCGAGGCAGAGCTGCTGTTCGGCGGGCGTGAAGACCTTGTCGAGGAAGGCGGCGCCGTGCTTCACGTGCGCCGAGCGGATGCGGTCGACCTCCGTGAGGTCCACGCCGACGCCGAGCACGTTGCCGCCTTCGAGGTTCATGCCGACGGCTTGAGGTGACCCTTCATCTCCGCGACCGCGCCGCGGATGCCGGTGAACAGGGCGCGGGCGACGATCGAGTGGCCGATGTTGAGCTCGTGCAGGTGGGGGAGCGTCAGGATCGCGCGGATGTTGTCGTAATTGATGCCGTGGCCGGCGTTGACGATCAGCCCGAGACGATGGGCGAGTTCGCAACCCGCGCGCAGGCGTTCCAGCTCGGCGGCGGCCGCCGGGGATTGCCAGGCGTTGGCGAAGGCGCCCGTGTGGAGTTCGATGACCGGGGCGCCGACGGCGACCGCGGCCTCGATCTGGTGAGCGTCGGGACCGATGAACAGCGAGACCTCGATGCCGGCGGCCTTGAGCGCGTGGGTCGTCTCCTTGACGCGGGCGAGCTGGCCGGCGACGTCGAGCCCGCCTTCGGTCGTGACCTCTTCGCGCGATTCCGGGACGAGGCAGACCGCGGCCGGCCGGAGCTTCAGCGCGAAGGCGGTCATCGCGGGCGTGCAGGCCATCTCCAGGTTGAGACGGACTCCGGGGAGGGCGGCGATCGCATGGACGTCGGCGTCCTGGATGTGGCGGCGATCCTCGCGCAGGTGCAGCGTGATGCCGTCGGCGCCGCCCGCGAGGGCCTCGCGCGTGAACGCCACCACGTCGGGCTCCGCGTGAGGCGACAGGTGGGCTCCGCGGTAACGCGCCTGACGGAGCGTCGCGGCGTGGTCGATGT
>JBEDDU010000218.1:0-2686 GCA_041176065.1 Verrucomicrobiota bacterium
TGTTGTCGGCAGGATTGTCCTGGCGGGTGGCGCTCTGGAGCAAGGTCATCAGGTAGCGTCCGTCCGGGGTGAGGTCGACGGCTTCCATGCCCTGGTTGTCGCGACGACCGCCGGTCTGCACGCCGGCGCTGGCGGTAGGGTAGCCCGTGGTCGGCACGGAGAACTGCGGCAGGAGAGCCTGCGGAGGAGTGATCATCCCGAGCATCTGACCCGTCTTGCTCACGTGGTAGACCGTGGCGCCGTATTCGTCCGAGACGTAGAAGGAGCCGTCGGCGCGGATGGCGAGGCCTTCGCCGTCGACCGCGAACTTACCCCCGGCGGTGGCGACATTGCTGAAGCCCTGCAGGGTGGTCGCGCCGGTCGGATCGACGGCGGTCGTGATCTGCCCGGCGAAGTCGGTGATGGTGATCGTGCGCTGGAGCGAGAGGGAGAGCTGGGTCTGCTGGACGTTGTTGGCCGTGTAATCAGGCGTGAAGGTGAGGCCCATCTGATGGATGCGGGCCGGGTAGGCGATCAGGCCGGCGACGTTGTAACCGCGGTCGGGCAGCGTGTAGAGCGTGCCGGAGTAGGAACCGTTGGCGTTCTTGCGCCAGGTGTTGTGATCGAGCTTGAAGGAGGAGAAGGAACCGAAGGTGTCGCCGCGTCCGTCGATGACGTTGGTGGCGAAGACGCCGACGCCGACGAGGCCCTTGTTCACGAAAGACTGGCCGCCGAACGAGAGCGTGCTCGATTGGGTCGGAGCGGTCGTGTCGAGGAACGGCGTGCCGTAGTTGCTCGCATAGAGCGGGCTGACGGCGGCGGCGAGGAGCAGGGAGCGGGTGAGGTGACGCATAGGGTTGTGCGGCCAGAATTCCGCCCGTGCGGACAACCTCAAGAATCGCATTGTAAGGTGTTCGTGGCGAAAGCGACGAATGTGACGGCCGGCGCGGAAACCGTCTTACTGACGTAATATAAAGACCAGAACGGACGCCTTCACGGACAGAAACGACACCATGACGCCGCCCATGCGCCACATCATGACTTTTCGGCTTGGGAGCCGGCCCGGTCGGCTTATGAAACTCCCATGCGCCTCCTGAGCCTTTGCCTCGGCCTCTTCCTCCTGACCGGTTGCGACCCGGAGAAGCCCATGCCCGACAATGAGAACGCCGTCACGGCTTTCGCGCTGCAGCATTTCGTGGACGGCGACGTGATCACCGGCGCCGTGACCGCGGTGGTCGGACCGGACGGACTCATCGCCGTCGAAGCCTTCGGCCTGGCGGACGTGGCGCAGAAGCGCTCGATGAGCAAAGACTCCTTGTTCTGGATCGCCTCGATGACCAAGCCCATGACCGCCATGGGCGTCATGATGCTCGTCGAAGAAGGCAAGGTGAAGCTGGACGACCCGGTCGAAAAATACGTGCCCGGCTTCAAGGGCATCCAGCTCAAGACCGCGCAGGGCCTCGTCGGGCCCAAGCGCCTCGTCACCGTCAAGGACCTGCTCACGCACACCAGCGGGATCGACACCACCATCGCGACCCCCGCGGGCAAGCCGGTCGACACCCTGCCCTTGGCGGCGATGGCCGAGGCCTACGCTACGCGCCCGCTCGTCACCGAGCCCGGCAGCAAGTGGACCTACAACAACAACGCCATCAACCTCCTGGGCCGCATCATCGAAGTCTCCAGCGGCAAGCCCTACGCCGACTTCATGCAGGAGCGCCTGTTCGATCCGCTCGGCATGGAGAACACCACCTTCTGGCCGAACCCGGACCAGCTCGACGTCGTCGCGAAGCCCTATTCGCTGGACAAGACCAGCGGCGGCCTGGTCGAGGCCAAGAACAGTCGTTTCAGCGAACCGCTGCACGACCTGAAGCGCACCGCCATTCCGGCCGGCGGGCTCTACTCCTGCGCCCGAGACCTCGGCCAGCTTTACCAGATGCTGCTCAACCATGGGGAACTGGATGGCCGGCGGTACCTCAAGGCCGCGACCCTGAAGGAGATGACCACCAACCAGCTGGGCGACCTGCCGCAGGTCAGCTTCGCGCCCGGCATGCGCATGGGCCTCGGCTTCCATATCGTCGGTGAACCTCAGGGCGTGACCGAAAGCCTCAGCGCAGGCTCTTATGGCCATGGGGGCGCCTACGGCACCCAGGCGTGGATCGACCCCGTCAAGCAGCGAGCCTACGTCCTGCTGATCCAGCGCACCGACCTCAAGAACTCCGACCAGAGCGAGATCCGCCGGGAGTTCCAGAAGGCGGCGAGGGAAGCTTACGCGAAATAAAGCGGAGAGTTATTTCGCGAGGTCTAGGGCTAGAGACAGGGCCAGGGCTAGGGCTAGGAATACCAGAGGCCCGGAGGCTCAGAGGGTTAGTTGACCAGAGAGCATACCTTCAGGTCTCGGGTCTCAGCTGATCGGGTATCAGGTACGGGTCATCTGGTGCGGGTATTAATGTGCAAAAGTGCAAATACGGCATGGCCGCGTGCAAATGTGCAAAGGTGAGAGACATCCAAAAAGTCCCGAACCTGAACCTGGTGCTGAACACCCGAACCCGAGACCTGATGGCCGAGACCTGGGACCTGAAAGTGTTTCGCCGGTCTCCGGTTTCCCTTGAGCGGAATAAGAGTCAGTTACAGCGGATTAAGGTCATATCGACGGGTTGCGTCCCGGAGCACGAACGGGCTCAATTCGCCCACCCCACCCCGCCATGAC
>JBEDDU010000219.1:0-8524 GCA_041176065.1 Verrucomicrobiota bacterium
CACGAAGGCTGCATCGAGCAGATCCAGCGTCTCTTCGAGAAGCAGATGTACAACGGCAACGCCCTCGACTTCGACGAGAACGGCCGCGTCCGCATCGATGACTGGGAGATGGCGCCCGACGTCCAGAAAGCCGTCTTCGACGCCTGGCCCCAGGTCACGACCGAGACGTTCGACGCCCACGCCGACTTCGCCGGCTACCAGTCCGACTTCATGAAGAACTTCGGCTTCGGCCTCGCCGGCATCGACTACGAAGCCCCGACCGAAGTCGAACGCCCCATCGAGGACGCCTAAGTGGCCAAGGTCTTCTCCATCGCGAACCAGAAGGGCGGCGTCGGCAAGACGACCACCACGGTGAACCTCGGCGCCGGCCTCGCGCGCCTCGGCGTCCCGACCCTCATCATCGACCTCGACGCCCAGGCCAACGCGACCAGCGCGCTCGGCATCGAGAAGACCGAAGGGAAGTCCCTCTACAAGGTCCTGCACGGCGAAGCCAAGGCCGCCGACATGATCGTCGCGACGTCCACCGAGAAGCTCGACCTGATCCCGTCCGAAGTCGACCTCGCCGCCGTCGAATCCGAACTCGCGCAGGCCGAGAACTACCTCGGCCGTCTCCGCGAGGCCCTCGCGCCCGTCGTCGCCTCCGGCAAATACCAGGCCATCCTCATCGATTGTCCGCCGGCCCTCGGCATGCTCTCGATGAACGCGCTCGGCGCGTCCGACCACCTCATCGTCACCCTGCAGACCGAATACCTCGCGATGGAAGGCCTCGGCCAGATCCTCGGCGTGGTCGACCAGCTCAAGGCGGCCGGCGCGAGCGACAAGCTCACCGTCGGCGCGATCGTGATGACGATGTATGACGTGCGCACGAAGCTCTCCCGCCAGGTCGTCGAGGAGGTGAAGACCCACTTCCCCGCCCTCGTCATGGATTCGATGATCCCGCGCACGATCCGCCTGTCGGAGTGCCCGAGCCACGGCCAGACGATCTTCCAGTACGACGTCCATTCCCCGGGCGCCGTCGCCTACGACGCGCTCGCCAAGGAATTCGCCAAGCGCTTCGCGCTGAAGTGAGCGGCGCCGGCCAGCCGCGCGTCCGCCTCGTGCGGAGTTTCGAGGAACTGCGGACCACGCGCTTCGCCGACGGCGTCAACGCCCTCTGCTGGCAACGCACGCTGCCGGGCGACTTCGCCGAGGTCATCGCCAAGCTCGGCCCCGGCGAAGGCATCGTCGCGCTCGAGGACGAACGCATCCGCGCCCTGGAATTAAGTCCGGCCGGCAAGCTCGCCGCCGAGACCATGCTCACGGACCAGCAGCTCCTGCGAGACCACGACCTGGCCCCCTCGCTCAACTGCGTCTACGACTGCGTGCGCGGACCTGATGCCGGCACGGTACCGACGGACGTCACGTCCTTCCATGTCGACAGCGCGCCGGTCGAGGTCGACACCTGGCTCTGCACCTATCACGGCGCCTGCAGCGAAGGCCTCCGCAACGAAGACGCCCTCCTGAAGGTCGAGATTCCGGAGATCCGCGCGGCCCTGCTCAAGGAATACGGCGGCCCGGATGACGCCGGCTTCGCGGAGTTCCTGCATGACAACAGCTATGACTCCCATTACGCGCCCAAGCCCGGCGCGAAGGCCTACCCCTTCGGCACCTTCGCGCTCTGGCGCATCGCGACGCGCTGGCCGGGCAGCGCGGTGCCGCCCTGCGTCCACCGCGCCCCGCAAAACCATCCCGGCTCACCCCGCCTGCTGCTGATCAGCTGAGTTACTTAAGCAGCGTCAATTTGGACGGGTAGCGACGGTCGGCGTTCCATTCACCGAGGTAGATGTCGCCGGCGGAATCCACGAAGAGGTCATGGCCGTGCTTGAAGATCGGCTGGGCCTGGCTGAGCGGCTGGAGCTTGCCGTCGGCATACTTCGGCTCATTGCCTCCCGGCGCGCTGAGGACTTTCTTGGTGGCGCGGTCCAGCACGAGCAGGAAGCCGGACTGCGGGAGCCGCTTGCCCTTGGAGTCCTTGCTCCAGCAGACGGCGGTGTAGATCTTGTCGCCACGGAAGAACAACTGGCCCGCGAAAGCGCCCGGCAGATCGAGCGTGTCGACATGCTTGCCGTCCAAGGTGAATGCCTTGACCTGGTTCTGGCTGCGCGAGGGCACCCAGACGAGCGGACCACGCGGGTCGGCGGCGTCGATCGAGATGCCGTGGGCGTTGCTGAGATTGGCGGCATCCTTCGTCGGGCCGCCCCACTTCTTGAGCAGCTTCCCTTCGAAGGAGAATTCGTAGATGAGGTTGGAGCCGTAGCCGTCGGCGACGAGCAGCGTGCCCGCCGGCGTCCAGGCGACGTCGCACGGCATGAACTTGCCGTCGCTGAGGCCGAGCTCCTTCGGCGTCGGGAACTTGCGCACGACCTTGCCGTCGGTCGTCAGCAACGTGATGCGCCCTTCGACGGCGGAAGGGTTCCAACCCTCGGCGGCCATGTGCCAGCCCGAGTCGACGTGGACGAGATACTCGACGCCTCCTTGTTCGAAGATCTCCAGGCCATGGCCGCCGCCGAGCCCCGCGCTGATCGAGCGGACATACCGACCGTCCTTCTCGAAGACGAGGAAGTCGTTCTTCGGATGGTCGGTGACGAGGTAGATGCGGCCGGCCTTGTCTTCGGCGAGAGCGTGGGAATTCACCACCGGGGCGACGGACGGATCGGCCTTGGCCCAGGTCAGGTCGAGGGCGTAGCGAGCCGCGCCATGGCCGAGGACGACGGGCTGCTCCTTGGCGATGAGCGAGGTGAGGCAGAACAAGGCGAGCAGGCGCATGGGGAGCAGAAGACGACTAGCCCGAGGCCGGAGCCAGGCAAGCCCTCCGACCGCGCCTCTTGTGGCTTCTTCTTAGTCCCTTGCCACGGGACCGCCTCGGGCTTGGATGTGTCCATGCGCCGCAAACTCGAACGGCTCCGCCCCTACCTCTTCGGAGCCGGCCTCGCCGTCGTACTCACCCTCGACCTCGCCAACCAGTGGGAAGTGCCGGTCGCACAGCTGCCCGGGGAGTTCTTCGACCGCTACTTCTCGGGCCTCGACCCGTGGTCCGAACCCTCCGAAATCCTTAGGCTCGCCGAAGCGGGCAACAAACAGGCGCAATATGTCTACGCGTTACGCCACACGGCCTATGCTCCGGTGGAGCTCCAGCTCAAGGAAGACAAGCCTTTGGCGTTCCGCTGGACACAGGAAGCGGCGAAGAAAGGCCACTCGCGGGCCATGGCCGTGCTGGCGCTTTACCTCCTCCGCGGCACCGGCACCGCCAAGGACAGTGTCGCGGCCCGGACCTGGGCGGAGCAAGCCATCGCCAAAGGACAACCGATGGGCTACCGTGTCCTCGGCGACCTCTGCCTCGAAGAAGCCGACGCGGCGCAGAAGGCTGCGGGAGGTTCGATGGACAAGACCGCCTATGCGGCCTACGAGCGTACGCTTCGGCAGGCTTACGCATACTATCGACGCGGAGCCGATGCCGGCGACCGCGTCTCTTTACGCAAGCTAGCCGAGGGCCACGACAAAGGCGTGCCCGGCATCCCTCGAGACTATGACCGCGGAACAGAGTTACTCCGCCGGGCGGCGATGCGCCGCGACCTCGAATCGATCGAAAATCTCTCCGCTCGGCTGGAAGAAGGCCACAAGTCTCCGCGCGACATGGCCGAGGCTTACGCTTGGCGCCTGGTGCTGGCCCAGCTGACCGGCAAGCAGGAGCACACCGATAAGCTCGGCCTCATGGAGCAACTCATGCGCCTGGAGGAAGTCCGCACCGGGCAGAAGGCCGCCGCTCAGATTCTCGCGGAACTACCCTCGGAGGCTTCCGACGCACTTTCGCGCCTCCATACCGTCCGCTGACCATGACCCCCGCCCAGCTGAAAGCCTCGGCCGCGACCGATGCGCAGCCGCCGCAAGGCCTCTCACGCGAGGCGCAGTCGCTCTGGTTCATCAAGAAGGGCGAATGGGACAAGGCGCACGACATCGCCCAGGACATCCATACTCCGACCGGCTCTTGGCTCCATGCCCTGCTCCACCTCATCGAAGGCGACCTCGGCAACGCCCGCTACTGGTTCGCCGAGGCCGGCCGCCCGGCGAAGAAACCTTCGCAGATCGAAGAACTCTGGGAAGAAATCGCCCAGGCGGTCCTGAAGTAAGGGGTTGGGTTTGACGCATCTGTCCTTCCCGCCTCGATAGCGGCATGTCCGCTCAGCCACGCCGTGCCCTGACCGGCGTGCCTTCGCACGCCTGGGCCGCCTGCGCCTGCTCGGAAGGCGCCCGGCGAGGCGTGATCGTTTTCCTGGCCTCGAACCTCGGCGCGGCGGAGACCTTCGCCGAAGAGACCGCCCAGCTGCTCGCCTTGCTCAACGACGCCAACTGCACCGCCCGCACGCTGACGGAAGCGGACGCCGCCGTGCCGGCCTTCGAGGCCGACTGCGACCTGCTCGGCGTGCTCTCGCTCCTGCGACATGGCGGCCATGACGCGAAGCGGCCGCTGCTCATCGCCTGCACGCCCGGCTCGCTGACCCGTCGCTCGCCCGCGCCTGAAGCCACGGCCAAGGCGGAGATCGTCGTCCGCAAGGGCGAGAAGCTCGCCCTGCGCGATTTCGCGAAGCGCCTCGCCGAAGACTTCGGCTACGCCCACGAAGCGCTCTGCGAACAACCCGGCGAATACGCGCTCCGCGGCGGCATCCTCGACGTCTACCCGCTCAACGCGCAGATGCCGGTGCGCATCGACCTCTTCGGCGACGTCGTCGAATCCCTGCGTCCTTTCGACCCGGCCACGCAGCGCAGCGAAGGCGAGGTCGACGGATTGGTCATCTGCGCGCCGCGCGACGATTCCGGCTCCGCCCCCGAAGCCCCCTTCTTCCGTCACCTGCCGGCCGACGTGCTCATCGTCTCCGTCGACCGCTGCCATGAGGACGTCCTCTGCGCGGAACTCCATGCCGCTTCGGTCGATGAACTCGTGCTGGAAGAAACCGACGACGCCCCGGTCGGCTACGTCGCGCACGCGCTCGAATCCACGCCCGCCGAGTCCTTGCTCATCGGTTCGGCCACCGACAGCGCCGAGACCCGCCCCGCCCTCCTGAAAGCCGCGGCCTCGCTCGCGAAGGACGGGCGGCCCTGCCTGCTCGCGGGCGACACCGACGGATCGGTCGACCGGCTCAACGCCGACGTCGCCGGCGCCAGGATCCGCGGCTTCGCGCCGCGCGTCATCCAGGGACGTTTCGGCGGCGGCGTGATCGTCGCCCCGGGCAAGCTGCCCGGCCTCCTCAACGACGGCCTGATCCTGCTCACCGAGCGCGAGCTCTTCGGACGACGCAAGCGCCCGCTCGCCGTCCTGCCGCGCCGCCGCACCGCCATCCGCGCCGCCGTCGGCCGCGCCCTCGACTTCGGCGAACTCGCCGATGGCGACGCCTTGGTGCACGCGACGCAGGGCGTCTGCCTCTTCCGCGGCATCAAGGCCCACGAGCACGACGGACGCACCGAGGATTTCATCGGCCTCGAGTTCGCCGAGAAGTCGATGCTGCACCTCCCCGTGCGGGAGTCGCACCTGCTCACGCGTTACATCGGCATCGGCCGCGCGCACCCCAAGCTTTCCAAGCTCGGCGGAGGCGGCTGGGAGAAGTCGCGCAAGGCCGCCGAAAAGGCCACCGCCGACCTGGCCGCGCAGCTGCTGGCGATGCAGGCCGCCCGCTCGACCAAGCCGGGCATCACCCATCCCAAGGACGCGGACAACGCCTGGATGGGCGAGTTCGAGCGCTCCTTCCCGCACCGCGAGACGCCGGATCAGACGCGCGCGATCCTCGACGTGAAGGCCGACATGGAACGCCCTGCGCCCATGGACCGGCTCGTCAGCGGCGACGTCGGCTTCGGCAAGACCGAGGTCGCGCTGCGCGCCGCGTTCAAGTGCGTGCTCGGCGGACGACAGGTGGCGATCCTCGCGCCCACGACCGTCCTCGCGCAGCAGCACTTCGAAAGCTTCAGGGAGCGCCTCGCGCGCTGGCCGGTCTCCGTCGAGCTCCTCAGCGGCTACCGCACCGCGAAGCAGAAGGCCGACGTCCGGGCGCGCGCCGCGGCGGGCACCGTCGACATCGTCGTCGGCACGCACGCCCTGCTCTCCGACGGCACGAGCTTCGGCAAGCTCGGCCTCGTGATCATCGACGAGGAGCACCGCTTCGGCGTGCGCCACAAGGAACGCCTCAAGCAGCTGCGCACCGAGGTGGACGTCCTCGCCATGAGCGCCACGCCCATCCCGCGCACGCTCTACCTGGCGCTCGTCGGCGCCCGCGACCTCAGCGTCATCGAGACCCCGCCGCGCGAACGCCTGCCCATCCGCACCATCGTACGCAGCTACGACGAGAAGCTCGTGCGCGACGCCGTGAAGGCCGAGCTCGCCCGCGGCGGCCAGGTCTTCTACCTGCACAACCGCGTCGAGACCATCCAAGCCGTCGCGGAACGCCTCGCCGCCCTCGTGCCCAAGGCGCGCATCATCGTGGGGCACGGCCAGATGCCGGCGGGCCAGCTCGAGGAGGTCATGTCCGCCTTCGTCGCCGGCGAATACGACGTGCTCGTCTGCACGACCATCATCGAGACCGGCCTGGACATCCCGAACTGCAACACGCTGATCATCGAGGGAGCCGACCGCTTCGGTCTCGCGCAGCTCTACCAGCTGCGCGGGCGCGTGGGCCGCTTCAATCGCCAGGCCTACGCCTACCTCTTCCTGCACCGGCATGCCGCGCTGGTCGGCACGGCGCACCGACGACTTTCGGCCATCCGCCAGTACAACCAGCTCGGCGCCGGCTTCCGCATCGCCATGCGCGACCTCGAGCTGCGCGGCGCGGGCAACATCCTCGGCGCGGCCCAGAGCGGCCATGTCGCGACCGTCGGCTTCGACCTCTACTGCCAGCTCCTGCGCCGGAGCGTCGCCAAGCTCCGCGGCGACAAGGGCGCGGTCGTCGAACGCTGCGAGGTGCGGCTGGACTTCGTCGACCACACCCAGGCCGCGCTGGGCACCGAACAGGCGAACAGCAGCGAAGGCGACGTGCCCCTGCTGACCGCCACCCTGCCCTCGGATTGGATCCCCGAGACCCGCCTGCGCATCGAAGCCTTCCGCCGCATCGCCTTGGCGTTGGACGCCGCCGAGGTGGCCGAACTCCGCACCTCGCTCAAGGACCGCTACGGCAAGCTGCCTCCGGAAGCCGACGCGCTGCTGAGCCTGGCGGAGATCCGCTGCCTGGCGGAGGATAAATGTGTCGTTTCCGTGACGACCGACGGCGAAGTGATCCGCTGCCTTTCGGCGGCCGGCGGCCGCGCGCCCGAGCCCATTCTGGTCGGCAACCGGTTTCCCCGCTTGACCGTGCGAGACCCCCTGCGGAAACTGAAGGAAATCCGCGGCTTCCTCTCAAGGCTGCCCGCACCTGACGTCCGATGAAAAACTCCTTTCTCTGCAGCCTGCTCCTCCTGACCGCGGCCGTCGCGCCCGCCCAGCTCAAGCAGCCCTCCCTGGAGGAAGCCGCCGCCAAGCGCTGGTCTCAGCTCAACACGGACCGCATCGCCGCCGACGCCGACGGCCATGGCATCACGCTTTCTGACGTCCGCCGGCAGATCGACCCCATCGTCGGACAGCTTCGCGCCGCGGCCCGCACCGACCGGGAGTTCGAACAGGCCCTGCAGCAGGCGGCCCAGGAGACGTTGAAGTCGATGGCCGAAAGGCAGATCGTCATCGCCGAGTTCCGCGCCAGCAGCGCCAACCTTCCGGCCTCTTACATCGACGCCGACATCGAAGAGACCATCCGTCGCGACCACGGCGGCGACCGCAACCGCTTCGTCGCCGCGCTGCGGGCCGCCGGCACCACGCCGCTCGCCTACCGCAAGACCATCGAGGACCGCATCATCTTCGAATACATGGTCGGCCAGATCCGCCGCGACGCCTGGGACGTCAATCCCGGCAAGATCCAGGAATACTACGAAAATAACACGGCCGACTTCCTGCGCAAGGAACAGAACAAGCTCCGCCAGATCACGATCACCCAAGGCGCCGCCGAGAAGCCCGAGGAGACCGCGGCCCGAGCCCAAGGCTGGGCCGACGCGCTACGCCAGCCGGCCAAGCTCGCCGAACTCATGGTCCGTTACAAGGTGGGCGGCAAGCCGCTCGCCGGACCGGCCACCTTCGCAGACGTGGCCGAGCGCATCAGCGCGGACGACTTCGCCGGCAACGGCGGCGACGCCGGTTGGCGCAACGTCGAGGACTTGAACCAGACCGTCGTGGACGCCGTCCGCAAGCTGAAGCCCGGCGAAGTCTCGCCCCCCTTGAAATTCGACGTCGGCTCCGCCCCGCTCTACGTGATCGTCAGCCCCGAAGCCACGCGACCGAAAGGCTACGCGGCGGTGAACGACCCGGAGGTGATGTCCGAGATCGAGACCAAGGTCCGCTCGATCGGCATGAAGGCGGCGATCCAGCGCTGGCTGGACGAACTCCGCGCCAAGCATCACGTCCAGGTTCGCTGAGATG